>JAGPES010000316.1 GCA_018057015.1 Pseudomonadales bacterium
GCGCAGCCCGTCGGCCTGCAGCGCGCGCAGCGCCGCGGGCGTGCTGTCCTTTATCGGGTCGGCCACCGCGATCAGGCCGGCTGCCCTCCCGTCGACCGCAAGGAACATGACGGTGGCCCCGTCGAGTCGCAACTGCTCGGCCGCGGGAGCGAGCGCATCCGCGTCGGCGCCGGCTTGATGCATCAGTGCGGCATTGCCGAGGGCAAGCGGGCGGCCCTCGACGCGCCCCCTCACGCCGAGCCCCGTCACGGACTCGAAGTCCTCCGCCGTGCCCAGCGAGAGTTCCCTGCGACGCGCCTCGTGCACGATCGCCTCGGCGAGCGGATGCTCGCTGCCCTGCTCGAGGCTGGCGGCGAGCCGCAGCACCGCGTCGGGATCGAAACCGTCGTGGCCCTGCACCGCGTGAAAGGCCGGTCGGCCCCGGGTGAGGGTGCCGGTCTTGTCGACGACCAGCGTGTCGATGCCGCGCAGGCGCTCGATTGCTTCGGCGTCGCGGAACAGCACGCCCGCCTGTGCGGCGCGGCCCGTGGCGACCATGATCGACATCGGCGTCGCGAGGCCGAGCGCGCAGGGGCAGGCGATGATCAGCACCGCCACCGCGTTCACGACGGCATGGGTCCAGGACGGCTCCGGCCCGAAAAATCCCCAGCCGAGGAAAGTGGCGAGCGCCACTGCCAGCACGGCCAGCACGAACCAGAAGCTCACCTTGTCGGCGAGGCGCTGCATCGGTGCACGGGAGCGCTGCGCCTGCGCGACCAGCTGCACGATCTGTGCGAGCACCGTCGCGGATCCCACCTGCTCGGCACGCATGATCAGCGTGCCCACGCCGTTCAGGGTGGCGCCGATGACCTTGGCTCCCGGCCCCTTTTCGACCGGCATCGGCTCGCCGGTCAGCATCGATTCGTCGACGCTGGAGCGCCCCTCGAGCACCTCGCCGTCCACCGGCACCTTTTCCCCCGGGCGCACGCGCACCCGGTCGCCGACGTGCACATGCGCGAGCGGGATGTCCTCCTCGATACCGTCCTCGCGCAGGCGGCGCGCGGTCTTCGGCGCCAGGCCGAGCAGCGCCTTCAGTGCGGCCGAGGTGCTCGAGCGCGCCTTCAGCTCGAGGATCTGGCCGAGCAGGGTGAGGGAGACGATGATCGCGGCCGCCTCGAAATACACGGCCACACGTCCGTGCACGCGAAAGGAATCCGGGAACAGGCCGGGCGCCACGGTGGCGACGACGCTGTAGGTGAACGCGGCGCCGACTCCGGTACCGATCAGCGTCCACATGTTGGGGCTGCGGTTGGCGATCGACTGCGCCCAGCGCTGGAAGAAGGGCCAGCCAGCCCACAGCACCACGGGCGCGGTGAGCGCGAGCTCGAGCAGGCTGCGCGCTGCCGGCGGCAGCACGCCTGCCGCGTCGCCGAACATGGCAAGGACGAAGACCAGCAGCGACAGGGGCAGTGTCCACAGGAAGCGGCGACGGAAGTCGACGAGCTCCGGGTTCTCGCCCTCGTCGAGGGCCGGCATCACGGGCTCCAGTGCCATGCCGCACAGCGGGCAGCTGCCGGGCTGGTCGCGGATGATCTCGGGATGCATCGGGCAGGTATAGGTGGCGCCCGGCGGCGCGGCCGCAGGCGCGGCATCGCGCGGCCCGAGATAGGCGGCGGGGTCGGCCACGAACCTTTCGCGGCAACGGGCCGAGCAAAAGCGGTACTCCCGGTTCTGGTGCCGCGCAACGTGTGGCGAATCCGGGCGGACCGTCATGCCGCATACGGGATCGCGCAATTCCCCCGGCGCCAATCCATGGGGGTCACAGTGGTGACAGGCGTGGTGTTCATTCACGTTCCAGTCCTCCTCGATGATGTTGGTCAAGGACCTCTCGAGCTCGAAGGCCGTCGATTCGGGGAGCACTCTGCACTCTGGACCATAGTCCAGAGTCAATACCGAGATTCGATTTCACCTGTCCCGGTAACGCACAGATATCCGGGAGCAGTTCTATCGCTGTTCTATCCCGTTCTGCCAATTGCGCGCGAGATAGGGTCGGCGTACGCTGACTTTACGCCGGCTAATCATGAATAGCGTGATTTCCACGGTGGCCTCTGCGGCGAGTGCAGTTGGTGATTGAAGCGCTGGCCGATGGTTCTATTTGTTTGATTCTCTACTCGAGGGCATAGACATGAAGGCCATGTACTCACGTTTTCTCGTCCCATTGCTGATGTCGTTTTCTTGCCTCAGCGTCGCTCAGTCTGAAGCGCCCAGCGCTGAACCGACAGAAGCCCAGATGCGGACAATGCAGCAGCAGATGCAGACGATGCAGGCCCAAATGAATTCGATGATGAACGCCAAGACACCCGAAGAACGGCAAGCAGCCATGCAGGCTCACATGGCAACCATGCAGAGTCATATGCAGTCGATGCATCAGATGGGCTGCTGCGGGCAGAAGGGCATGAAGGGTGGACACATGCAGGGCGGGATGATGATGGGCGACTGCATGGATGGAGGCACAACGCACTGAGCAATCTTCTCTCCTGCGCGCTGATTGAGAGGACCTTTTGGGGCACCCCATTGTCGCCCCAGGGGCCAGTTTGCGAACCGAGCTAACCGCATCACCTGTTGGGTTAGCATCCATAGGGGCACCTCAGAGGTTGTCATGGGATCTTGCTGCGAAAACAATTGTGCTCTTGAAGCGCTGCGGACGCGACAGAAGAGCACGCTGATAAAAGTGCTGTGGATCAATGCGGCGATGTTCGCCGTGATCGTGGTGGCAGCGTTATACGCCAAATCTACGGCGCTGCTTTCCGACAGCCTGGACAATCTGGGCGATGCGCTGACCTATGCGCTCAGCCTCTATGTCGTTTCCCGGAGCGTGGAGGCAAAGGCGCGCGTCGCCTTGTTCAAGGGCGGCCTTATCTTCCTTGGCGCATCGGTTGTCGTTGCGCAGGTGGTTTGGAAACTGATTCACCCGGTTGTCCCTGCCTTCGAGCTTATGGGTGCCTTTAGCCTTATCGGTGTGACGGCGAACGGAATATGCCTGTGGCTTCTGTGGCGGCATCGCGGCGACGACATCAACATGAGCTCGGTGTACGAGTGTTCGCGCAACGACATCGCATCCAATCTATCGGTGTTTGTTGCTGCCGTCGGGGTCTGGGTATTCGAATCGGGTTGGCCCGACATCATCGTGGCGTCGTGTCTGGCGATGCTGCTACTACGGTCGTCTGCGCGCGTACTGCTCGGTGCCGTTCAGGAACTTAGACAGCAGCCAGCGACTCCGTGAGCGCAGGACGCTCGTGATCGATGGACGCGCAAGCGAAAGTCACCCCTTGCCAGGATCATCGTGCTCGGGGGTGGATTCCCGTCCGCGCCCTGCAAGGATGTCGCACACATCGGGCTGGATCGGCAGGTGCTTGAACATGCTTATATCGGTGCCCCCGGTATTGCCCGTTGGAACGACCCCGACCGCAGAGCCAAGGGCGCCAAGAACGATACGAATGAGCTGTCCGATGACCGCAGCCGGCCGATGCCGCCGCAACTCTACCTGGAGCATTAACCAGTGGCTCTTCACGTGCGGCAATACGTAAACCTGCCCGATGACATGTGCACGCTCCAAATGAGCAAACGAGGACTCGAGCTCGTTTCGCGCCATCAAGGCCTTTGCCTGCGCGATCTCGAATTCATACGCGGCCTTCTGTATGGCATTCATGAACAATGTCCCCTTCGCGATTGCAGACTTTGCTCGGAACCTGGTCTTTCCGCCGTCAATGCTCCCTGGTCGTGCATGCGACGTGCTCCAACTGCACGGTTACGTGATCGATGCCGAATTTGGTGGAAAGATGTGAGCGTACCGCAGCGACGGCGAGGTCTGCGGGTACGGATTCGGCAAACTGAACGTGCAGTGTCATGTGCGGTTCGTCCGCGCCAATCGACCACGCATGGATGTGATGCACATCGCAAACGCCGGGAACGGAATCCATCAGCGAGTCCCGAATGCTGGTCGCATCGAAGGAATCCGGAGTGCCTTCCAGCAGGATATGCGCGGATTCGCGGCTGATCTTCCATCCGGTGCGAACGATCAACAACGCCACTGCCAGCGAGAGCAGCGGGTCGGCCTGTGTCCAGCCGGTGGCCATGATCACGCCGGCCGCGGTGATCGCTGCCACCGAGCCGAGCATATCCCCGACGACATGCGCCAGCGCGCCCCGGGTGTTGAGGTCCTCGCCACCACGCAGCACCAGAAATGCGAGCACGTTTACCAGCAAACCGGCGATCGCCACCGCCAGCATCGGCCCCGCGAGGATGTGCGGGGGATCACGCAGTCGTTGCACGGCCTCGATCACGATCCAGGCCGCGATCAGCAGGAGCGACAGACCGTTCACGAACGCCGCCAACACACGGGCTCGTCCGTATCCGTAGCTGCGCCTGTCATCCGCGCCACGTCGGCTGGTCGCAGCGGCGTACAGGGCCAGCCCGAGCGACGCGGCGTCGGTCAACATGTGACCGGCATCGGCAAGCAGGGCCAATGAGCCGGTCCACAACCCGGCGAGCACTTCCAGCC
>JAGPES010000317.1 GCA_018057015.1 Pseudomonadales bacterium
GCTCGCCTGCCACGCCGCGGGCCGCGCGCTGGTGCTGCCCGAAGGCAATGCCGCCGAGGCGGCGCGCATCCCGGGCGCCTGCGTGCTGCCGGCGCGCAACCTGCTGCAGGTGTGCGCGCACCTGAACAGCAGCGTGCTGATCGACCCGCAGCAGCGGCCACCCCCCGCGCCGTCGCCACGGACGGCGGATCTCGCCGAGGTGCTCGGGCAGCCGCGCGCCAAGCGCGCGCTCGCGATCGCCGCGGCCGGCAGCCTGAACCTGCTGATGTCGGGCCCGCCTGGCACCGGCAAGACCATGCTGGCCACGCGCATGCCGGGCATCCTGCCACCGCTGGACGCCGACGAATGGCTGGAAGTGGCCTCGATCCGCTCGGTGGCGGGCTTCGACGACGTCGGCGAGCCGCGCGGCCTGCGTCCCTTTCGCGCGCCGCATCGCTGCGCCTCCGCGGTGGCGCTGGTCGGCGGCGGCGGCAACCCGCGCCCGGGCGAGATCACGCTGGCGCATCACGGCGTGCTGTTCCTCGACGAACTGCCCGAGTGGCCGCGGCGCATGCTGGAACTGCTGCGCGAACCGCTGGAGTCCGGTTCGATCGCGATCGCGCGCGCGGCGCGGCGCGTGAGCTTCCCGGCGCGTTTCCAGCTGCTGGCCGCGATGAACCCCTGCCCCTGCGGCTACCTGGGATCGGGCTTTCGCGACTGCCGCTGCACGCCGGACCAGGTGCAGCGCTACCGCGACCGGCTGTCGGGGCCGCTGCTGGATCGCTTCGACCTGCTGGTGGACGTCGCACGCCCGGGCGAAGCGCTGTTCGCCGCGGCCACGGATCGGTACGAGGAATCGAGCGACGCGGTGCGCGCGCGCGTGATCGCCGCGCGCGAACGCCAGCTCCGGCGCCAGGGCGCCAGCAACAGCACGCTCGGGGCACGGGAGCTGGAGCGCGTGGCACGACTTGCGCCCGAGGACCAGTCGCTGCTGGTCGCCGCGACACGCAAGTGGGGACTGTCGGCGCGCGCCTATCACCGCGTGCTGCGGGTGGCGCGCAGCATCGCGGACCTGGAGGACACGGACACGATCGCCTCGGCGCACGTGGCCGAGGCACTGGGGTACAGGGTCAGGGAAGCCGCCGGCGAGGCGCCATGAGCGGCCGGTTGCGCATCCCAGCTACTCCCCCGGCGCCTTCGGCTGCGAGGCGCTGGCGCGGTAATCGCCGAACTGCTCGTCGCGCTGCTGCAGCGCGGCGGTGAGCCGGCCCTTGCCCGGGCCGATGTTCTTCACGAAGTCCTGGAAACCCTTCTGGTGGATCGCGAGCGAACACAGCTCGGTGCCCTGGCGGATGCCCTCGCGCAGCCCCATCACCGACATCTGCCGGTGCACGGCGCGCTTGTTGAGCTGCGCGATGTCGGGCGGGATCCTCGCGATGCGCTGCGCGACCTCGAGCACGCGCTCCTCGAGTTCCCCGGCCGGCCACGCGCGCGTCGCCCAGCCGCGCTGCTCGGCCTCGATGCCGTTGATCGAATCGCCGGTCAACACCATCTCCATACCGCGTCGCATGCCGACCAGCCACGGATGGAACTGCATGTCGGGCACGCCGAAGCGCACGGCCGGGTACCCCATCTGCGCGTCCTCGGCCATGTAGACCAGGTCGCAGCCGGTGGCGAGCTCGCTGCCGCCGGCGAGGCAGTAGCCGTGCACCTGCGCGATCACGGGTTTCGCGAGATCCCAGATACCCATCCAGCCCTCGGTCACGTGGCGGGGCCACAGCCCTTCGCCCCCGGCGGTGAAGAACGGGTAATCGAGGCCCTCGTTGCCACCGCCGAGATCGTAGCCGGCCGAGAAACTGCTGCCCGCGCCGCGGATGATCATCACGCGCACGCTGTCGTCCCTGTCGCCCGCCTGCAGCGCGTGCAGCAGCTGCCCGCGCAGCGCGTGGTTGAGCGCGTTGCGTTTCTCGGGCCGGTTCAGCGTGATGCGACGCACCTGCGGCGCCGGTTCGTCGACCAGCACCACGGTGTAATCGTCCGCGCTCAGCGGCCGGCTGACACGGGCATTGCGGTCGGCGTAGGGGTTGGAGTCCGGGCCGTTGCTCATGATGTGGTGGTTCTCCGCTGGCTGTCCGGGTTTGGCGTCGGGTACGCAGCCCGCATTACACGACCGCGCGAGGCGCGAGTAAAGCGCCGCACGGTCGCACGCCCGCGCTTCCCGCTAGAATCGCCCCTCGCCCCGCATGACTCCGGAGACATCGATGCCGCCGACCGACAAACGCACCCGTGGCGCCGCCTGGCTCGGATTCGCGCTCGTCTGTGGCGGATGCGCAATTCCCGCATGGTCCGCGGGCATCGAGGAAGTCGTCGTGACGGGACGCCAGCTCAACCTGGTCGGCGAGGCCATATCGGCATCGCAGGGCGTGATCGGGCAGGCCGAACTGGAACTGCGCCCGTTGCTGCGCACGGGCGAGATTCTCGAGGCCGTCCCTGGTCTCGTTGCCACCCAGCACAGCGGCACGGGCAAGGCCAACCAGTACTTCCTGCGCGGGTTCAACCTCGATCACGGCACCGATTTCGCGACGTTCTATGACCACATGCCGGTGAACATGCGCACGCACGGCCACGGCCAGGGTTATACCGACCTGAACTTCGTGATTCCCGAACTGGTGCAGACCATCGCATACCAGAAAGGCGCCTACTACGCGGACGTCGGCGATTTTTCCAGCGCGGGCAGCGCGTCGATCACCCCGATGCGGCGACTGGAGCGCGGCGAAGTGGGGCTGAGCGCCGGCGAGAATGGATTCAGGCGCGTGCTCGCCATGGACAGCAGCGAAGTCGCCTCGGGCAACTGGTTGTACGCGCTGGAGGCCAGCGCCTACGACGGTCCGTGGACGGATATCGACGAGGATCTCGAAAAGCTGAACGGCACGCTGCGCCGCACCTGGACCGTCGGGCAGAGCGAGGCTTCGCTGGCGGCCATGGCCTACGACAGCAGCTGGAACAGCGCCGACCAGATACCGCGACGCGCCGTGACGCAGGGCCTGATCGACGAGAAGGGCTCGCTCGACACCACGGTCGGCGGAGAGTCGAGCCGCTACAGCCTGAACGCGGCCTGGGACACGCCGGGCTGGCGCGCGTCGGCCTACGCCGTGCGCTATGACCTCGACCTCTGGTCGAACTTCACCTACCTGCTGGACGACCCCATCGACGGTGACCAGTTCCAGCAGGTCGATCAGCGCTGGATCTACGGCGGCGACGCGGTGCTGCAGCTCGACAGCGCGCTGGCCGGGCACGAGATGCAGAACCGCATCGGCGTGGAGCTGCGCTACGACGACATCGATGAAGTCGGTCTGTACCGAACGCAGGCGCGTCGTCGGATCGGCGCGGTACGCGACGACGCCGTCGAGCAACTGAGCACGGGCGTGTACTGGCAGAACGAGATCGTCTGGAGCGAGGCCTGGCGCAGCACGCTGGGATTGCGCTACGACTACTTCGACTTCGACGTGGCCTCGCAGCTGGAAAGCAACGTGAACGGCGTGGACCTGCAGGGCAACAGCGGCACGGAGAACGATGCCCTGTTCAGCGTCAAGGGCAGCCTGGTCTACAAGATCAACGACAACTGGGAGGCCTATGCCTCGGCGGGACAGGGCTTTCACTCCAACGATGCGCGCGGCACGACGGCGCGCATCGACCCGGTCGACGGTGCGCAGATCGAGCCGGTGGATCCCCTGGTGCGCTCGACCGGCGCCGAAGCGGGGCTGCGCGTCTTCGCCCGCGACCGGCTCAACGCATCCGTGGCGCTGTGGTGGCTGCAGCTCGACAGCGAGCTGCTGTTCGTGGGCGATGCCGGCACCACCGAGCCGAGCCGCGAGAGCGAGCGCCAGGGACTGGAACTGACCGCCTACTATCGGCTGGCCGACGCCTGGACGCTGGACGTCGAATACGCCCTTGCCGATGCCGGGTTCACGGAGCCCGACCCGGGGGACCCGGCGCTGGGCGACCACGTCCCGGGCGCCATCGAGTCGGTGGCCAGCGTGGGGCTCAGCGCGAAGCTCGCGGCCGGCTGGTTCGGCAGCGTGCGCATGCGCTATTTCGGTCCGCGCGCGCTCGAGGAAAGCGGCCGCGTGGAATCCCACAGCACCACGGTGTTCAACCTGCGTGCGGGCTACGAGTGGACGCGGCTGCGCCTCGCGCTAGACGTGCTGAACCTGCTCGACAGCGACGACCACGACATCGACTATTTCTACGAGTCACAACTGGCGGGAGAGACACAGGGCGTCGAGGACCTGCACTACCACGTGATGGAACCGCGGACCGTGCGCGCCGCGGCAACCTGGCATTGGTGACAGCGGCTGCGCAGTCGCGCGCGCCTGGGGTCAGCCCGCACGCCGCGAAGCGGGGCAGGCTCGATCAGAGGGTCAGCGTGCTGGCTGCCAGGGCGGCCGGCATGAACGTGCGCTGCATCCTGTCCAGAAGTTCGACGAACGGCAGCGGCCGCGAGAAGAAGTAGCCCTGCACCTGGTCGCAGGCGTGTTCGCGCAGGAAGTCGA
>JAGPES010000318.1 GCA_018057015.1 Pseudomonadales bacterium
GTACAGCAGTACAACGAGGACCTCGAGAACCTGCACCGCGCGGTGCTGGACATGGGGCAGCTGGTGCTGGAGCAGCTCGAGGACGGGATCGCCGCGCTCGAGGGCAACGACAAGGAGCTTGCCACGCGCGTGTTGCGTCGCGACGTGGAGGTCAACACGCTCGAGGTACACCTCGACAAGGAATGCCAGCGCATCCTCGTGCGCCGCCAGCCCGCGGCCGGCGACCTGCGGCTGATATTCGCGGTGATCAAGACCGTGACGGATCTCGAGCGCATCGGCGACCAGGTCGGACATGTGGCGCGCGCCGTGCTCGAATCCGACCCGGGCAGTCCCAACCGTCCGCACGCCGCGCTGGCGCACCTGGCGAGCCTCGTGCGCACGAACTGCGCCAGGACAATGGAGTCGTTCGCCAGCCTGGACGTGGCGCTGGCGCTGCAGGTCGCGCAGGCCGACCTCGAGGTCAATCGCGAATACCAGGGCAGCATGCGCCAGTTGCTCACCTACATCATGGAAGATCCGCGCACCACCTCCTCGGCGCTGCAACTGGCATGGACGGCCCGCGCGCTGGAGCGCATCGGGGATCACGCCAAGAACATCGCCGAATACGTGATCTACATGGTGCACGGCGAAGACGTGCGTCATATCAGCGACGAAGAGCGCCGCCAGCGGCTGGCGCCGCAAAGCCTGGCGACTTGAGCGCAGCGACGGGCGGCAGCGCTCGCTGCGTTGCAGCGGCGTAGCCATGCGCACGGTGCGTCCGAGTTGTGCACAGATTCTGTGGATAAAACGGTGCAAAACTTGTCGGTGTGAGCTCGCGCGCGGCCTTCCAAGCGGGCCCGCAGCGATAGATCAAAAATCATACTAATCAAAAAATACATATAAAACAAAAGGGTAAGACACATTTATAAGACATCGCACGTACTATGAACTGCAATATATTGTGCGCTGGGTCCCTGGAGTGGCGTGTTGATAAGGATGCGGGGTTCGGCTTGGACCCGACCGGAAACGGGATCCGGCTGAGAGCGAGTGGCGCGATCAGTGAACGTGCCGTCAACGTGTTCCGCGGTGCGCGAGTCGTGCGCGGCGAGTGCCATTACGGCGATCACCGGTGCCGATTCGAGGGCTCGCTCAGTGCTCTGGCGCGAGCTTCGGAACCCCGTTCCGGGTTGGCTCGAATCAGCACGGAAAAGTTCAAATTTCCTTTTGACATCAAAGTCCAGATCTGTAGAATGCGCGTCTCGCCCACGGGGGTGGTTAGCTCAGCTGGTAGAGCACCTGCCTTACAAGCAGGGGGTCAGCGGTTCGATCCCGTTACCACCCACCATTATTTCAGGCGAGCGAGTTCAAGGAGCGGTAGTTCAGTCGGTTAGAATACCGGCCTGTCACGCCGGGGGTCGCGGGTTCGAGTCCCGTCCGCTCCGCCATTACTCACGTCCAAGCCGCTGATGTCAGCGGCTTTTTCGTTTATGGGATTTGAACTACCTACCAACTGACCCGCCGTTTTGCTGCTCGGAGCCCCGCCCTACCTCTCGATCCGCAGGGTACCCGAGCCATACTCGCCGCTTCGTCTTGCTCGGCCGCCAGAAACAGCAAGGCCCACCCAAGCGAGCCTTGTTGTTCGAATCATCAAGCTCTGGATTCAATGCAGACTGATGCGCTGGTCGCATTCTCGGATCTCGCCCTTGACGACCATGCAATGTAGTCCTCAGCCATCCTTTACGGTATTGCGGACCGTTTGTCGCCGGTTAAGGAGCGGCTGAAAAAGCCGCGTCACCGCTACGTTCCTCCAGCCCGCATCGCATGAAGTGCATTCTGCGTGCTCTACCTCGATCGAGACGGGTCGTGGGATGCGCAAACGATTTCCTCTGCTCGACAAGGCACCGGTTCTTTCATATCGCGGCAACAATTTCCCGGGAAGATGCGCCGGTGTCATGAGGCATGGCACCCGGTTTTTCCACGCACCCGTTTACCAGGAGATCTTTCATGAAGCAGTCCTTGCTCGCCATGGCCGTCGCCGCTGTTCTTGCCGCGAATGCCCACGCCGACGCCACGATCGTCAACGGCCCGATGGGTTTCGATCCCATCGCCGCATCCGCCTACGGCATGGAAAACGATGCCGATATCGCTACCACTCCCTGGGTCATTCCCGAGGGTTTCACGCAGTCGATCATCTCCGACGAGACCGACCTGGACATCTACGTCGGCACCGACTGGCACGACATGAACACGGTCAACGAGACCCGGATGCATGCCGGCCGTTATCTCTACCGGACGCATGAAGTGCGCGGCGGTGCCATCGGCAACGACGGCAATTCCTTGCGCTTTGACGGCGGCAGCGGCGGTGCGGTCTCGGTCGTTGACCTGAAGACCGGCGAGGCGCTGGAAGTGGCAGGGCGCGCAGACTGGGAGGCACTCGACGGTCTTGTCTGGACCCCCTGGCACACGCTGCTGTTCGCCGAGGAAGTCATCACGTCGGCGCGTCCCGACCCCGATCATCCCGCTGCGACCAGCGGCCTGCTGTACGAGCTGGTGCTGGATCCCAGGGACCCGACCGCTGCCGAGAGCGTGGTCGTGCGTCCGCTGCTGGGCGCGCTGTCGCACGAAGGCATCGAGATGGACGCCGCGGGCAACGTCTACGTCATCGACGAGGACCGCAGGGGCTCGATCTACAAGTTCGTGCCGGAGAATTACGGTGACCTGTCCAGCGGCCAGCTCTATGCGCTGAAGGTGGCGGGTGGTGCCAAGACCGGTGCGGCCGAGTGGGTCGCGCTCGACATGGACCAGGTGCAGATCAGCGCCCGTGTGGCTGCCGCCGTCGTGGGTGCCACCCAGTTCTGCCGTCCCGAGGACCTCGAGCGCATCGCCGCCACGCTGTACGTCGCGCTGACCTGCGAAGACGTCGACAATGCTGCCAACACCAGCGGCCGCGGCGCCGTGATGGCGGTCGAACTGGACGACGAGCCGACGGTCAAGTACGTCGCCGCTGCCGGCAAGAACGCCCCGATCGAAATCCAGCCTAACGTCGCTACGGGTGCTGCGGGCGTCACCGGCTTCAAGGGTGCTGACAACCTGGCCGACGGCCCGGACGGCAAGCTGTGGATCGTCGAAGACAACGCCTTCAGCGACATCTGGGTGCTGGACCCGCAATCCGGAGACGCCAACGACGACGGCTATCCGGACGGCATGCACCTGTTCGCCTCGCTGAAGGACAAGCCGGCCGAAGGCACCGGCATCTACTTCGGCAAGGATCCGCAGACGCTGTTCGTGAACGTGCAGCACTCCGGCACGGGCAATGACAAGACCATGGTCATCACGAAGCGCCACAGCAAGAAGTGATCGGGGCGGCTCCGCCGCAGCCCGTCTCCTCGACCCCCTGCCGGGTGATCCGGCCGGGGGTTTTTCACGGGCCGCGATATTCCGCCAGGGGGGCCGCAGGCCACGGCATCGTCGCCGCTGCATGCGACACCGACGCACTGTCGGAAATTTTTACAACGGCTCTGCTCCGACGTGCTCTTGCAATAATCAAATCCCTACTAATCAATGCGCTGCAAATACAGGCGAGCGAATTGCATGCGCGCGCTCAGGATGCTCGAATGCGGCCGTGCTGGAAGCGGCTGACCCGGAGCGCACGCGCCCGGCGCAAGCACCCCGTTGAACGTACGGGAGACGCAGGATGTTCGATGACCCGCGCAGCGGCAAGGATCGGCGAGCAGCGAAAGCTGGAGCTGATAATCCCCCCGATGGCGAAAAGCGCAAGCAGGCAGACAGGCGCGTTTTCTGTGAGCCGCGCCACAGCGGGCCGTGGTGGGTCATGCGCGGCTATGTGAGAGCCGAGAAATTCATCCTCGATCAGGGTAGCGAGTAGGCGATCCGGCCCCCCGACAGTCTGCCCGGCTCGGGGGCGCCATTCATGCCGGTCATGATCGCCCATTCCGGGCGGCGAAACGTATTCATTGCTGTCACTGCGATCCAGAATGCCCACTTCGGGCAATCGGGAGGGGCTGCGGATGGACGACGAGGAACGGTTCCGGCGGGCATTCGGTCTGATCGCGTTCGCGATGAACCGTCACCTGGCGCAGCACATGCGCCGCCTGGGCCGCGAGCTCGAATCCGACCTGGTCGCGGCTTTCGTCTGGGCCACGCTGGCGCACATGAATTCAATCAGGATCCTGCGTCCCGGCGCCGACCCGCTCGAGTTGCCGGGGCCGGGCGGGATCGAGCTCGCGGACATCAACCCGGTGCGGCTCACCGACGTGGCACAGGTGACGGGGCTGCCGCGCGAGACGGTGCGGCGCAAGCTCGCGCTGTTGCGCGATCGCGGACGCGTGGAGCGAACCGGGGACGGTCGCTGGCGTTTCCGGCCACAGGGGATCGACGAGGCGGCCTACGCCTTCACGCGCGAGATGGCGCGCAACCTGCTGCAGACCGCCGCCGAAGTGCAGCGGCTGCTCGACCAGGCCGACAAGCCGGCGCCCTGAGCGCGGCGTTCAGAGCGCGCGCGCGGCCGCGC
>JAGPES010000319.1 GCA_018057015.1 Pseudomonadales bacterium
GTGTCTGAGAGACCGCCGATAGACGGTGCGCAGGCGGGGCACGAGACTCGCACACCTGATGGCCATGGAATGGCGGGGGGGCGAGCGCCTTCGGGCCGCGGCAAGAGTCTATCAAAGGCGTACCTGTCCGGGCCCGACCACGCAACTTCGTCCACGCCCGGGGGCGCGTGGAGCCGTCCGCCGGCGTCGCGGCTTTCGGGGCCCATGGCGCGATCGCCCTGGCCAGGGGTCGTCCTTCCTCCACCCGCCCACGAACGTCCACCCGAGCGAGTCGATGCCGCGCCGAAGGCGGCTTGGCGCCTCGTCGTGAAGAGCGGCGGCCCTGGGCCCAAGACAAATGATTCGATTCGATCCCGAGGACGCCTTCCCGTCGCGCGTTAACTATCATCAACGTCGGGCGTCCGGGCAGGTGCCATACTGAATGGACGAATGGATGCCCAGCCAGTCCGTATCCGCCTCCATCCTGGTCGCGCAGGCGGCAAATCGTCGGTGGGGCAGGAAAGAGTGGCAATGACACACGTGCCGCAGCGCTCGATGCACGCCGTGGTCAGGAAGACATCGCGCGTGCTGTGCATGTCGTCTCTCGTCGGCCTGGCGGCGACGCTGGCCGCGCCCGCCATCACCCTGGCCGCCGACGCGCCCCGCCGCCCGAACATCGTCGTGATCCTCGGCGACGACTTGGGATTCGCCGACATGGGTGCCTTCGGCAGCGAGATCCGCACGCCGAACCTCGACGCGCTCGCGAAGAACGGCGTGCGCTTCACCAACTTCTACACGCACGCCAGTTGCTCGCCCACGCGCTCGACGCTGCTCTCCGGCGTCGACACGCACCTGAACGGGCTGGGCAACATGGACGAGTGGACGGCGCCGAACCAGCGCGGCGCGGTCGGGTACGAGGGCTACCTCAACGATCGCGTCGTCACGATGCCGCAACTGCTGAAGGCGGCCGGCTATCACACCTACATGGTCGGCAAGTGGCATCTCGGCAAGGCGCCCGACCAGATCCCGGCGGCGCGCGGCTTCGAGCGCGACTTCTCGCTGCTCGACGGCGCGGGCAGCTACTGGGACATGACGAACTTCACCGGGGCCTCGCCGAAGTCGGTGTTCACCGAGGACGGGCGCTACCTGACGAAGCTCCCCGACGACTACTACGCGACGAAGACCTACACCGACAAGCTGATCGGCTTCATCGACGCCCACCGGGGCGACGGCAAGCCGTTCTTCGCGTACGTGGCTCACCAGGCTCCGCACGACCCGTATCACCTGCCGCGCGACTGGCGCAACCGGCACGTCGGCGCATACGACCAGGGCTGGGACGCCGTGCGCGAGGCGCGACTGAAGCGGCAGGTCGAGCTGGGCATCATGCCGCCCGGCACCGAGCTCGCCGAACGGATGTGGTTCGTGCCCGATCCGATCGTGCTGGCGCCGGCGAGCCGGGCCGTCCTCGGCAAGAAGATGGAACTCTATGCCGGCATGGTGGAGAACATGGACCACCACATCGGCCGGCTGGTCGATCACCTGAAGAAGATCGGCGAGTACGAGAACACGATCTTCATCGTGTTCGGCGACAACGGCGCCGAGGGCACCGACCTGTTCCAGATGATCGCGGGCTCGCCGGGTTCCCGCGATTTCCTCTTCGCCGCGATCAACTGGTCGCAGACGCATCCCAACGCGTGGGGCGATCCGGGCTCGTACGTCGGCTACGGCCCGATGTGGGCGCAGGTGTCGATGACGCCGTTCAGCCAGTACAAGGGCTGGCTGGCCGAAGGCGGCATCCGCAACGCACTCATCGTCAGCGGCCCGGGCTTGAAGCGGCCGCAGGGCAGCATCAACCACGGGCTGATGCACGTCGCCGACGTCATGCCGACGCTGCTCGACGTGGCGGGCGCCAGCTATCCCAAGACCTACCAGGGGCGCGAGTTGCCGCCGCTGTTCGGCAAGTCGTGGAGCCCGATGCTGGCCGGCAAGGTGGACTCGGTGCGGACCGAGCGGGACTCGCTCGCCTGGGAGGTCTTCGGCAACCGCGCGGTGCGGCAGGGCGAGTGGAAGCTGCGCTGGCAATACAAGCCGTACGGCAAGGCCGACTGGGAACTCTTCCATGTCGCGAAGGATCCGGCCGAGCGCAAGGATCTCGCCGCGCAGCATCCCGACAAGGTGAAGGCTCTGCTGGCGGTTTGGGACGGCTACGTCAAGGCCAACAACGTGATCCTGCCGAGCCGCGGTCCGTTCGAGACCCTGGAAGACGTCCTGCCGCTGCGGGTCCCGGTCGAGTCGGGTTTCCCGCCGCTGATCTACAAGCGTCAGTTCGTGCCGCCGAAGGAAATGCTGGCCGACCCGAAGTGAAGGTCGCGAGCCTGACGTCCATGCCGAACCACAAGAAACCCAGAAACTCGACGGAGGTCCGATGAGATCGCTTTCCTGGTTGCGACCGTTCGCAGCGACGCTGCTCGCCGTGGGCATGCTGGTTCCGCCGCCGTCCTTCGCCCAGGTGCCGGCGCGGTTCTACTGGAAGTCGCTGTCTGGCGGCAACGCCGTGCCGCTCATCGTCAACTCGATCAGCGGCAACACCAACCCGTTCGACATGGGCCACACCGTCACGTCGGGCGCGGACTTCGACGCGACGCTGATCATGACGGGCTTCGCGCACACCTTCGCCATCGGCGATCGCTCGGCCCTGGCCGCGATCATCCTCCCCATGGGGCGCATCTCGGGCGACGTCGTCACCCCGGCGGGGACCACGGCCAAGCAGTCGGCCAGCGGCTTCGGCGACCCGATGCTCGAGTTCAGCCTCAACCTCATCGGGCCGAAGGCGCAGAAGAACATTCCCGACGTGCTCCGCTACGAGCCCGGATTTTCCGTCGACCTGCTCGCCGATCTCGCCTTGCCGATCGGCGAGTACGACGACGACCAGGCGCTGAACATCGGCCAGAACCGCTGGTACGGGCGCGTGGGGTTCCCTGTCGTCTGGCAACTCGGCGATTGGGTGCCGGGCCGGCGCACGACGCTCGAATTCCTGCCCGCGGTCTGGATGTTCGGCAACAACACCGACTACGTCGGGGGGACGCTGAAGACCGACCCGCTGTTCCAGCTGGACGCGCACCTCACGCGCGACTTCACCGAACATTTCTGGGGCGCGATCGACGCGTCCTGGTACTCGGGCGGCCGCGCCACGGTCAACGGCGTGGCGGGGGACAAGCTCAACAACGTGGGCGTCGGCCTCACGCTCGGTTACACGATCAACGACAACCTGAACCTCACCGTCGGCTACAAGTCGACGATCAACGACAGCGCGCCGTCGGACCTGCGCATGGACGGCATCATGGTCACGCTGGTGTACGGCTGGCATCCGCTGATCGAAGGATCGAAGCGGCTGAAGAGCGGCGAGAAGTAGCGCGTCGTCCCGGCACGGCGGGGAGGGCAGTGCTTCCGCGCCCGTCACGCCGGTCTGCACGTATCCACGCTCGCGTCGAGTGCGCAGTACCGGACCCAGACAGGGAACGGAAGGGAAGGGAAACGTGAATGAACCGCACGAGGCGAAACGAATTGCCGTGGTCGATGACCGGTACTGTTTTCCGCCGGCGCGCCGGCCTGTTCGTGCCTCACGGCGGTGCCTGCCGTCGAACTCGAGCGACTCGTTTCCCTGACATGAGGCGACTGACCTTCTTGTCGGCCATGCTCGCCGTGAGCGTGGCCGCCGTTGCCGCGCCATTCCAATACACCACTCCGGTGCCTCCCGGCATCGCGGCGCCCAAGGAAATGCCGACCCGGTTCGGCACGCTGAAATTCTTCGACGGTGTGCCCGACCCCGCCAGCACGCAAAAAATCTACGACAACCTGGACTTCCAGCGCGCGGTGCAGGGTTACCTGCTCGGCCTGCCAGCGGTCAACCAGTTGGCCAACCGCACCAACATCCTCAAGATGGGGCCCGCCAACACCACGGTGCCGATCTGGGAGGATCTCGTCGACTCGCGCACGATCGAACTCACCGCCAACAACAACACGCCCTACACCTGGTTCTGGCTCGACCTGCGCCAGGGCCCGTTGGTGCTCGAAGTACCGCCCAAAGTGCTCGGCTTGATCGACGACATGTGGTACCGGTGGACCGTGGACGTCGGCATCACCGGGCCGGACAAGGGCGCCGGCGGCAAGTACCTGTTGCTGCCGCCCGGCTACAAGGATGCCGTGCCCGATGGCTACCACGTCGTCCGCAGCCCCACCTACCAGACCTGGGCCGGTTGGCGCACCTTCCTGGTGGACGGCGATGCCAAGCCGGGCGTGGCAGCGGTCAAGCAATACACGAAGATCTACCCGCTCGCGCAGGCCGGCAAGCCGCCGCCGGCGCTGAACTTCGTCAACATGTCCGGCAAGCCGTTCAACATGGTCGCGCCGGCCGACGAATCGTTCTGGCCGATGCTGCACCAGGTCGTGCAGGAGGAGCCGACCGACACGATCGACGCCACCACGCTGGGCATCTGGGCGTCGATCGGCATCGAGA
>JAGPES010000320.1 GCA_018057015.1 Pseudomonadales bacterium
GTCGCTGACCGAGGCCGTCACGGTGAGCGGACCGTCGGCGAGGCCGGACAGATCCGCGGTCGTGCTGTAGCTGCCGTCCGGATTGACGACGGCCGTGACGGTCACCGTGGCGGTACCGTCAGTGATCGCCAGCGTCACCGTCTGGCCGGCTTCCACCCCGGTCGTCGTGCCAGCGATCGGCGCTGCGGCAGCGTTGCCGCTGTTCACGTCGTCCAGGCTCACCGTAATCGCGGCACTCGTGTCGAGCGCCGCCGTATCGGTGGCGGTCGCGGGGTTGCCCGCGGCATCGGAAACCGAAGCCGTCACCGTGAGCGGACCGTCGGCCAGCGTGCTCAGATCGGCGGTGGTGCTGTAGCTGCCATCCAGATTCACGACAGCCGTGACGGTCACCGTGGCGGTACCGTCCGTGATCACCAGCGTCACCGTCTGACCGGCTTCGACCCCGGCCGTGGTGCCGGTGATCGGCGCCGCGGCAACGTTGCCGCTATTGACGTCGTCCAGGCTGACCGTGATCGCGGCAGTCGTGTCGAGTGCGGCCGTGTCGGTGGCCGTGGCGGGGTTGCCTGCCGCGTCGCTGACCGTCGCGGTGACCGTGAGCGGGCCGTCGGCGAGGCCGGACAGATCCGCGGTCGTGCTGTAGCTGCCGTCCGGATTGACGACGGCCGTGACCGTCACCGTGCCGGTGCCGTCGGTGACTTGTAGGGTCACCGTCTGGCCCGCTTCGACGCCGGTCGTGGTGCCGGTGATCGACGCCGCGGCGGCGCTGGCGCTGCTCACATCGTCCAAGTTCACCGTGATCGTAGCGGTCGTATCGACAACCCCTGCTGCACTTGCGCTACCGCTATTTCCCCCAGCATCCGTCACCAAGGCGGTGACCTGATAGGGGCCATCGGCAAGCGGCAGCGGCGGGACTGCGGAGAAGCCCCCATTTCCGCCAACCGTCACGACCAGGGTCTGTGACGTCCCCGCCGAGTCGGTAACGACGACGGTGACCGTGCTACCTGCCGGCGCATTGGTGGTACCCGTGATCACGGGCGTGTTGTCGTTCGTGAGCGGCGGCGCAACGACCGAAAGCGTCAGGTCAACGACAGGCGGCGGCACGTCACCGTCCTCACCGCCCGCAACCGTAGGCGCGCGACCACCGTCGAACTCACCGATCACGCCACCCTGCGCCTCGGCGAAATCGAACGTGGTTTGGCCGATCTCCTCGCTGATCCGCAGCAGCCGCACGAAGCTGCTACCTTCGCCCGCGCCGCCGCCAGCGAGGCCGGCTGCCGGGTCCTCGAGCACCTGGTCGAGATCCTGGCCAGTTTCGATGGCCTGGATGACCTGGGCGATGGTGGCGTCCTCGACGCTGGCTGCGCGTGCGTCGGGGCGGGCAGCCTCGGTCATTTCCTCGCTGATCAGTACGCTGCTGTCCTCGGGAATCGACGTGGCGCCGCCGTCGGCGTAGGCGAGTTCCACGCGGGCACCCGACGCAGTGACGACGACTTCACCCTCCCGCAGGATGTCGCCTGCCTTCAGTAAACGGACCTCTCCGTCCGCGTTGCGTGCCAACACCTGTCCGTCGACGCGGACGACCGTTGCAACGACCTTGGGCTCAGCCATTTTGTCTTTCTCCGTTATGCGATCCGCCGCGCGAAGGATGCGGACGGACGCCATGAACCATGATGAGTTCGAGGGTACGGAGTGCGGCCTGGCAACGCCATTGGCCGGGTGGACAGGCTGCGAACTACGTCACGCTTGCGCCCGTGAGTCGTTCACGCAGAGGAACGGGAAACGCGCAGCGCCAGTTGCAGGCGGTCGCGAACCCCGACCTTCTCGAACACGGCAGCGAGGTGTGCCTTGACCGTGCGCTCGGTGATGTCGAGACGGAGCGCGACCGCCTTGTTGGTGAGCCCCTCGGCCACCGCGACCGCGACTTCGCGCTCGCGGGCGCTGAGGGCGTCGAGAATGCCCACAGCAGGTGCAGCGAGCGCGTCAGCCGGGAGGACGGGTGCCACTGCGCGAATCATCCGCGCGAGCAACTCCGGGCCGACCCAAAGGCCGCCGTGGCGCACCACCACCGCCACCTCACACAGCAGCTCGGGCGTGGCATAAGCGTGGCAGTAGCCGCGTGCGCCCGCCTCGAGCGCCACCAGCGCCTGCTCGCTCGAAGGCATCGACGACAGCACCACGACACGGCCGCCGCGCGCGGCCAGCGTGCGGACCTCGCTCGCCCAGGTGTCGCGCGCGGCATCCAGCCACAGCAGCGACTCGCCCCATTCGGCCGGTAACGCCGCCGGCGACGCGACGCAGGACAGGTCCGCGAATGCGCTGCGCCAGGCATCCAGCACGCGCGCGTGCGGGCTGATGAAGATCGGGGTACTCATGTTCAGCGCTCCGTCAGCGCATTCGCCTTTGCCCGCAGCACGGGCTTGGCGAGGTAGGCGAGCACGGTCTTCTTGCCGGTGAGGATGTCCACATCGGCCACCATGCCCGGGATGATCGGCATGCCCTCGCCGAGCGCGTTCTGCAAGGTGCGCACACGCACGATGTAGAAGGCATTGCCCTTGTCGTCGAGCACGGTGTCGGCCGAGATGTGCTCGACCACCGCGTCGAGACCGCCGTAGATGGCGAAGTCGTAGGCAGAGAACTTGACCACCGCGGGCTGCTGCGGACGCAGGAAGGCGATGTCCTTGGGCTTGACGCGCGCCTCGAGGATCAGCGCGTCGTCGAGCGGCACGATCTCGACCACGTCCTTGCCCGGCTGCACCACGCCGCCCACGGTATTCACCAGCAGACGCTTGACCGTGCCGCGCACCGGCGAACGGATCTCGGCATGCTTGACCCGGTCTTCGAGCCCGCGCGCGCCTTCCGACAGGCTGCCGAGCTTGCTCATGGTCTCGGAGAGTTCGGCCCGCCACTGGTTGCGCACCGCCAGTTCGACCTCCTGGATCTTGCCCTCGGCCTCGGTGATCGCCGCCTGCACGCGCGAGATCTGCGCCACGGCCTGGTCGCGCTCGCCGCGCATGCGAGAGACGTCGCGCTCCAGGCGCAGAATGTCCACATCCGAGACCGCGCCGGACTTCACCAGCGGCCGCGTCACGCTCAGTTCGCGTTCGGCCAGTTCCAGGCTGCGCGCGGCCTGGTCACGGCGGGCACGCGCCTCGTTCAACTCCTGCTGACGCTGGTTCAGCTGCTGGCGGGCGATGGCGATCTGCGCCTCGATGCCTTCGCGGCTGGTCTCGTAGAGCCTGCGCTCATGAGCGACGATCTCCGGAATCTCGCGCTCGAGTTCCTCCGGCACCGAAAACGGCCCGCCGCGCCCGAGCGCCTCCAGCCGCGCCGCTTTCGCCTGCAGCGCCTGCGCGGTGGCACGGCTCTCGAGCAGGTTGGAGACGAAGCGTGTGGGATCGATGCGAAGCAGCAACTCGCCGGCTTCCACGGTCTGACCCTCACGCACCGCAAGCGACTCGACCACGCCGCCATCGAAAGACTGCACGACCTGGAGCTGCGAGCTCGGAATCACCCGCGCCTCGCCGCGGGTGACCTCGTCGAGTTCGGCAAAGGCAGCCCACACCAGCAGCAGGATGACGACCACGCCGGTTCCCCACAGCAGGCCGCGCGCACGCAGCGGTTCCTGCTGCAGGCGCGCCCAGTCGGCTTCGCCCAGCCAATCGCCGGTGTCAGGGCGGTCGCTGCGGGCGGCGCGATCGAGCACCGCGTCGAGCATCGCACCGCCGGCCGACGCCTTGCCCTCCTGTGTCACCGCGCCCGTTCTGGCGAACAGCGCACGCTGCATCTTCGACAGCATCAGCCCGCCCTCCCGATGCGGCCCTGACGCAGGGCCTCGACCACCTGCGCTTTCGGACCGTCGGCAACGATGCGACCGGCATCGACGACGATGATGCGGTCGACCAGATCGAGCAGCGAGGTGCGGTGAGTGATGACGATCATCGTCTTGCCCGCGGCGTGCCGGCGAAGTTGCTGCTTGACCGCCTCCTCGCTCGCGTGGTCCATCGATGCGGTGGGTTCGTCGAGCAGCAGGATCGGCGGATCACTGATCATTGCGCGCGCGATCGCCACGCCCTGGCGCTGGCCACCCGAGAGCGACTCGCCGCGCTCGCCGACCAGCATCGCGTAGCCGTGCGGATGGGCATCGACATACTCGGCGATGCCCGCGATGCGCGCCGCCTGCACCACCTTGTCGTCATCGGCCTGCGGCATGCCCATGACGATGTTGTCGCGCAGCGACCCGTAGAACAGCGTGACGTCCTGCGGCACGTAGCCGATGTTGCGGCGCAGTTCGGCGGGATCAAGCTGGCGCAGGTCGATGCCGTCGACCAGCACCGCACCGGCGGTGGGCTGGTAGAGGCCGAGAATCAGCTTCTCGAGCGTGGTCTTGCCCGAGCCGATGCGGCCGAGGATGCCGACGCGCTCGCCGGCGCGGATCGCGAACGACACGTCGCGCAGCAC
>JAGPES010000321.1 GCA_018057015.1 Pseudomonadales bacterium
GCCACACCGTGTCGCCCAGGTACTTCACCGGCACCACCGGGCCGTGCGGGCGCAGGGTATCGATCAGATCGTGCAGGTCCGGCACTTGCCCGTAGCCGAAGTCGATCTCGGGAAGCAGGGGCTCAACGGCGCTCATCGGGGCACTCTCCGCTTGTCGTCCGGCAACGGAGAGATCATCGCCCATGGCTGCGCACGCGTCCAGCACGCCGCCCGGCTCGCCCGCAGCGCTGCCCGCCCCGGTCAATCCGTCGCGGCATCCGCCTTCAGCGCGCGCACCACGTCGGCCCAGTGCCCCGGGTCGGGACAGCGGTTGTGCGTGAGGCTGACGCTGTCGGCGATCCCCGCCAGCCGGGCCTGCAGCTTCGGTGCGATCTGCGCGCGCGTGCCGACCACCGCGATCGTCTCGAGAATCCCGTCGTCGATCAGCCCGCTCATGTCGTCCCAGCGACCGAGCTTCGACAGGCGGTTCAGTTCCTCGTGCAGCGCACCCCAGCCGTGGCAGTCCAGGGTGAGCCGGTATGCGGGTGTGGACCCGTAGAACGCCAGCTGCTTGCGCGCCGCGAGCCTGGCGCGCTCGAACTGCTGCTCGTCGTCCCCGGTGACGACCAGCGTCGCGCACATGATCTCCAGCGCGGCCCGCTCGCGCCCGGCGCGCGCCAGCCCGCGCGAAATCGCCGGCAGCGTGATCTCCTGCAGCGACTTGCGCGTGGTGAAGGGATGGGCGATGAAACCGTCGCAGACCTCGCCCGCGAGCTCGGTCATCAGCGGCCCGAAGCCGCCGGTGAATACCGGTGGTGGCCCGAACGGATTCGGTCCCGGATCGAACGCCGGGATCATCAGCGTGTGGCGATAGAACCGGCCGCGGAAATCGAGTGCTCCCTTGTCTTCCCAGCAATCCCAGATCGCGCGGATCGCCAGCACGATCTCGCGCAGTCGCGCCGCGGGATGCGACCAGGTCGAGGAAAAGCGCTTCTCGATGTGCGGCCTGACCTGCGTGCCGAGGCCCAGCACGAAGCGACCGCCGGTGATCAGCTGCAGGTCGTAACCAAGCCCGGCAAGGTCCATCGGGTTGCGCGCAAACGCGATGGCGATGGCGGTGCCGAGACGCAGCCGTTGCGTGTGCTCCGCCGCCACCGCGACCGCGAGGAACGGGTTGTGCTTGGCTTCGAAGGAAAAACCCCCGTCGTAGCCGATCTCCTCGAGCTCGCGGTAGATGGTCCGCGCCTTCCTGGGATCCTCCAGTGGCGCGGTGGTGTAGATTTTCATCGCAGACCTTGTCCCTCCGCGCTGTGCCTCGCTACATCGAGCCGAACTGGTAGCTGACGTCGAGCCCGTAGGTCCGCGGCTCGCCCCACTGGCTGGTGCTGGCACGCCCCAGGCCGAAGCCGGCGAGGTCGAACTCGAAGCCGCCGATCTTGTACTCCTCGTCGGTCGCGTTCCTGACCCAGGCCGATACCGCGAGGGTGCCGTCGCCGAGGGCGATGTCGAAGTAGCCCACGCGCGCATTGAGCACGCTGTAGTCGTCCTGCGCGATGTCGTCGTTGCCGCTGATCTTGGGCGTGAACACCACCTCGCTCATGCCGGACCAGTCCAGGCGCGCGCGCATCTCGCCGTTGTCGCTGAACCTCGGGAAGGTGTAGTTCAGCGAGACGTTGTAGCTGTGCTCGGGCGTGTACTCGAAGGCGCGGTCGTCGGAGATGTCGCTGATCGCGCCCGAGATGTTGTCGAAGGACAGGAACTCGTCGTACTCGGGGTCGACGTAGCCGTAGCCCGCCGTGATGTCGAGGCCCGGCACCAGCATCACGATCGTCTCGAGCTCCAGTCCCTTGATGGTCGCGGAGGCCGCGTTCTGCACCACCGTCGAATAGCCGCCCTGCGAGCCCGGATCCACCGCGTTGACCTGCGTCTGCATGTCGCTCAGGTCCTCGTAGAACACGCTCATGTTGAAGCGCAGCCGGTTGTCGAGCCACATCGACTTGACGCCCGCCTCGTAGCTGTCGACCTGCATGTCGTCGTAGGGGCCCCACTGCAGCGGGGTGGTGCTGCGCGCGTTGAAGCCGCCGCTCTTGAAGCCGCGGGTATAACTGACGTAGCTCATCAGGTCGTCGGTCCACTGGTAGTTCAGCGACACGCGCGGCGAGAGGCCGGTGTCCTCGATCTCGGTCGGAATCGGGGTCGGGTAACCCCCGTAGGTCTGCGCAAAGGTGTCGAGGTAGGTGAAGCCGGCACCGCCGTCCAGGGTGACACGGTGGTTCTGCTCGCGCTCCTCGTCGGTGTAGCGCACGCCGAGCGAGGTCGTGAACCTGTCGGTGACATGCAGCGACACCTCGCCGAAGGCCGCCAGGCTGGTGTTGTCGATCTCGGTGTAGAACTGCTGGTTCAGCTCGAAGAGGTCGATCATCTGCGTGTTGATGTAATCGCCCTCCTCGTTGAAATAGAACAGCCCCGCCACGAAATCCACGAACCCGTCGAAGCCGCTGCCCGCGAGCTGGAACTCCTGGCTGGTCGATTCCAGCGTGAAGTGGTCCGGATCGTTGTAGAGCAGCGGCGTCGTGGTGCCCATCGCGTTGTTGACCAGGTAATTCTCCGATTCGCGATACCCGGTGATCGACTTCAGCACGAGGTCGGTGAAGCAGCCCGCGTCGCCGATGTCGTAGCTCAGCGTGAGCCCGTGACCCTCGAGATCCACGTCGTTGCGCGCTTCGCCGAAGCTGCTGACATCGTCCTCCCGGTTGGTGCGCACGTTGGCGCCGTGGATGGCCCCGAGCACCCCGGTGGCCGACGTCAGCTGCGAGACCATCGCCTGCTCGCGCTTCTCCTGCCAGTCGTAGGCGTAATCGACCGTGAGGCGCTCGCCGGGAGTCCAGCGCACGGCGCCGCGCAGCGCCCGGTTATCCTCGTCCCAGATGTCCTCGCCGAGATCGTTGTCGACGAAGGGATCCCGGTTCTTGCTGAGCACGGCGACGCTCGCCGCGAGGCTCCCGGTCACGGGGAACTCCAGGTACGCCTTCCCGTCCAGGCGCCCGTAGTCGCCGACGGTCACCGTGGCCTCGCCGCCCAGTTCGCCGCCGGGCTTGCGCGTGTGCAGTACCACGGCGCCGCCGACGGTGTTCTTGCCGTACAGCGTACCCTGCGGGCCGCGCAGCACTTCCACGCGCTCCAGCGTCGCGACGTCGAACAGCGAACCGATCGACTTGCCGATGTAGACACCGTCGAGGTAGATGCCGACCATCGGGTCTTCCGTGATCGTGAAGTCGGTGCGGCACAGTCCGCGCATGCACACGAGGGTGCCGTCGTTGCCGCCGGTGTTCGGCATGATGATCAGGTTCGTGGTCATCTGGCTGAGGTGCGAGATGTCGGTGACGCCGATCTCCGCGATGTCGCTCGCGTTGAACGCAGTGACCGATACCGGCACCCTCTGCAGGTTTTCCTCGCGCCGCCGCGCGGTGACCATCATTTCCTCTATCTGCCCCGCGGCGACCGGCGCCGGGGCATCCTGCGCCGTTGCTCCCGGCGCGGTCACGGCGCCGAGCGCGGCGACGGCCATGGCGAGCGCGAGGGTCCTGCCGGCGAATGGCGCGGGTGCGCGCTGCGCGACGGGCGACTGCAGGCTGACTGGTGACATGGTGGCTACCTCTCGAAGTCGGGGTGGACGGGTGTCGCACGCTGCGACCCCCTGCGTTGTTGCTCCGCTCCGGATTTTAGTGAGGCATGCGCGCTGCGCGGCACGCACGGTGGATCACAGGCGGCCGAATCAATATCCGATCCGGACAGTCGGGAACTCCGGCAAGAGCCGGACCGCGGGCGAGGCTACGGGCGCCGCGGCTTCAACGCACGCCGTGCCTCGATCTCGGCGTTGTCGGCAACCAGTCCGTCACGGATCAGCCCTTGCGCTTCCTCGGCGCTGTAGCCGAGCTCGCCGAGCAGCGCGCGCGTGTGCTCGCCGAGCAGCGGCGGATGCAGGCGCACGCTGCCCGGCGTCGCGTAGAAGCGTATCGGCACGCCGGTTACGCGCACTTCGCCCAGCACGGGGTGCTCGGTCGCCACGATCATGTTGTTGTGCAGGATCTGCGGATCGCGCACCACGTCCTCGACCTGGTTGATCGGCGCCGTGAGTACATCGGCCGCGACCAGCTTCGGAATGAGCTCCTCGCGCGTGTAGGCGCTTGTGCGCTGCGCCACCACGCGATCGAGCTCGTCCTGGTTGGCAAGGCGCGCCGCGATGTCGTGGAAGCGCGCATCGGTGTCCCAGTCGACCTCCAGCGCGCGGCACAGCTTGACGAAGAATTTCTCTCCCGGGGTGGTGATCACCACGTGGCCGCCGTCGCGCGTCGGATAGACGCCCGAGGGCGCGAAATACAGGCTGCGGTTGCCGGTACGCACCGGCGCCTCGCCGGTCGCGAGGTAGGTGCCGATGGAACTGGCCTGCGCGTGCATCAGCGAGTCGAGCAGGG
>JAGPES010000322.1 GCA_018057015.1 Pseudomonadales bacterium
GGGTGGTTGCTTCCATTTCATTATTTCGGTATCGCTGATGAGACCGTCGACTTTCTAAGAATTCCATGGCGCAAGCTAAATGACGTTGAGGATGCGCTTTCTGTAGAGGCGCGCGCTGAGCATGTCTTGCGTCACGCGATTGAGCGGGGCTTTGACGGTCCAAAGCGAGCGACCGTCGGTTTCTGCGCTGGAAGAAAGCATGCGCAGTTCATGGCTGATGCTTTTGTTCGCCGCGGCCATGCTGCTGTCGCTGTTCTCGGGGATCAAGCCGTGGAACAGCGAGAGGAAATTTACAGACGGCTTTCCGATATCGATGATCCACTGCAATGGGTGTTCGTATCGGATGTGTTGAACGAAGGTGTGGACATTCCGTCGGTCAATTCAGTTTTGTTCCTGCGGCCCACAGAGTCAGCGACGTTGTTCCTGCAACAACTTGGTCGAGGTCTCAGGCTTTCTCCCGGATCCGAGGTGCTAACAGTTCTCGACTTCGTTGGCCACCACCGTTCGGCTTGGCTGACGTTGAACGCGCTGGATTCTCCCTCTGGGGGTGGGCGGAGAATCGAGGTTGCAGACGGCGTCACTATCAGGCCGCCTGCCGCTTGCGAAGTAGTGCTCCAGCCACGTACGCGTGAAATCCTCTCAAAGGTAGCCAGGTTTACGACTAGGCGCGAGGCTTGCGATGAAGCCTACATCAGGCTGCGCGTTGAGTTGGGGAGGGCTCCTGCGCCTGTCGATCTATGGAATCGGGCAGATATGCCCAGCTTGCGAGATTTCCGATCTGCCTACCGAAGCTGGCTTGACTGCCAAATCGCTAATGGTGATGCCCCTGAATGGTCACGGAACCTTGCAGATGATCACCCCGTTCGCGATTTCCTCCGGGTTGTTGAATCGGATTGGCAAGCCCAGAGGGTTTCGCCGTATGCGTTGCTGTGGGGGTTATGTGCCTCACCTGAGTCGCCGGAAGTGGGATACGAACAGTTTTTCGATCGTTGGTTGCAGTGGAAATCCGAGCGTTCGGCGCTCGATGCGTCCAAGACGTGGGGCACCGTTCGCAGAAAGCTTGGATCAGCGCTCGAATACGACCGAATCGCAGGTTCTGTCCGAGAGGTGCTCGGCGAGGGTCTCCTTGCTGAGGTCGAAGGCAGGCTTCTGTATACGGTTAACAATGACCACCGTCAGCGGCACGGAGGCGTGCTTCGCGCTCCATCGGATCTGAACTTGTTCGCGATATATGATCGGCCGGAGGTCATTCGCCACTTCGGCGTTCACTACGATCCGGCCAAGCACAATACGGGGATGTTGTGGTTCGGATGCGACGGCGTGATTATCACTAAACTCGATACGTCGACAGCGATTCAGCGCCATCAGTATCGAAATCGCTTTATTGACGATCGTACATTTTCATGGACGAGCCAAAATCGAATGGGCACGGAAAACGAGGCAGGGCTAAAAGTCGTCGAACATGAAAGTCGCGGACTGCGTCTCCATCTTTTCGTTCAACCGCGCTCTCACGCTCCTGCTTGCTACCTTGGACTAGTACGGGTGCGAGGCCGAGCTGATGCGGAGGGTGTAGGACCCATGCAGGTAAGATTCTCGCTCAGTCGATCGGTGCCAACCGATGTGCTTAAAGAACTTCTAGTAGAGGCTGATTCAGAGGCAATTGTGGTAGACGGGGCCGATGGCTGAATTATCGCCGTTCCGGCGAGTCGGTTTTTGGGACGCGGCGGCCGTGGCTGGAGCCTCACGATGGCACCGAATCTGATGAATCATTGCCCGTTTTGCGCTCTGGCTGGAGACAGGATCGTTACATCCGACGGACTGAGTGTGGTGGTCCGCGACGGCTTTCCGGTCTCGCCTGGTCACACCCTGATAATCCCCCGCCGCCATTTCGGCTCGTTCTTCGAGGCGACCGCGGAAGAGCGCGCATCCCTGATGCATCTGCTCGGCGAAGCCCGGCAGGCGCTCACCGGTGAGTTCCACCCCGACGGCTGGAACATCGGCATCAACGACGGGCCGGCCGCAGGCCAGACGGTGCTCCATCTGCACATCCACTTGATCCCGCGTTACGCGGGCGATAGTCCCGATCCTCGCGGTGGGGTGCGCTGGGTGATTCCGGCCAAGGCGAATTACTGGGATAGTGGTTCCGGCAATGGAAATCCGTGATTCCGGCCGAGCAGGGTATTCGGTTGCCGGGGCAATCCGTCCGCCGCCGCCGGAGGAGCGGCTGGCGTTTCTGCGCACGCTGCAGCGCGTCCTCAAGGAGGGCGACTTCACCGCGACGTACAAGTTCGCTCTGCTCCAGGCGCTGCTCGATATTGCTGTGGAATCCCGGATCCGGAGCGACGCTGAATTGCCGGTCACCCACCGGCAATTGGCCGAGCGCTTCGTCGAATATTACTGGGGGCATACGGAGCCCTACAGGCCGGGAGCCGAGAGCGGCGGCATCCTCGCTCAGTCAACGGGCCAGCAGGCGGCTGCGCTCAGGCTGATTTCCGCGGCGCGAAGCCAGAGCGGCGTGCGCACGCTGGCGCAACTGCGTAGGGACTCGCAATACCCGGGATTGCTTTCTCGGATAGCCAAGGTCATTCGCGAACAGCCGGTCAGGTACATCCAGAACCTGAATGGGGGCCGCATCGAGTTCCTGTTCGCGCCGGCGCCGGACGGCAGAGGCATCGTGTTGAAACGCGGTGTCGCGTGGTGCCTGCAGGAGTTCTATGACCTGTTGCAGAGCCAGGTGCGAGCGGGCTGGGTGGAGCAGGTGCGTTCGATCTCGCGCAACGCCTTGCTGATCGGCGGGCACAAGGATCTGGAGGAGTTCCTGTTCGGCCAGCAGCGCATGGCACTCGTCAGGATTCGCGAACGGCTGGTCGACCTGGAAGGGCCAACCTGCTTCTACTGCGAGAAGACCATCTCTCACGTGATCGAGGTCGATCATTTCGTGCCGTGGTCGCGTTATCCGCACGATCGCGGGCACAATTTCGTGCTGGCCCACGCGGCCTGTAACCACAGCAAGCGCGACACGTTGGCGAGCCGTGATCACCTGACGCGATGGCTGGCGCGAATCGACGACAAGGCTGTGCCGATCTCCGATGCGCTGTCCGACGTGCTCGTGTGCGATGCCGTGAGTTCCAGGAAAGTGGCGCAGTGGGCTTACCTGCACGAGATCCACGCAGCCGGGGTGTTCTGGGCCGGCGTCGCGGGGCGTTCGCCGGTGTATCAACCCCTCGATGACGCGATGCGCAGTCTGGTCGTTAGCGGCTTCCCACTGTGAGCGCGCTGCGCCGAGCCGCTTGACCCCCGTTCAAGTTCAGGGCTTGTAATACAACAGTCAACTGTTATATTCGCTGTCATGCGAAAGGCAGCCCCCCCACCTGAGTACTCCATCGGCCAACTCGCCGACCTCGCCGGCGTCAGCCGCCGCACCGTGCACTTCTACGTGCAGCAGGGCCTGCTCGACCCGCCCGAGGGGCGTGGCCGGGGCAGTTACTACACCGCGCGCCACCTCGAACAGTTGCAGCGCGTGCTGAAGCTGCAGCGCGAGGGGCTGCCGCTGCGCCGCATCCAGGCCATGCCCGAAGAGGCGCAGCGGGAAGCGGTGGCGGGCGTGCCCGGGCGCGAGCTGGTGATGCGGATCGCGGTCGCGCCGGGCATCACGCTGGAACTGGCGCTGGGCTCGGGCGGGGAGATGCCCGACGCGGAGCAGCTGAAGGAGCTGGCGCAGAGCTGCGCCAGGGTGCTGGGGCGCAAGCCCCGGTGAAGCAGTCGTCTGCGCACCGTGGCCGCATCGGGCGCCCGGGCGCACATCAGGGAGCAATCGCAATGGGAACGCAGGAACAGGCAGTGGGCGGGATGTTCGCCAAGGGTTCGGAGGCGCGCGTTCCGCTGTGCGGCGTGGGCATCCGGGTGATCGGCAGCGGTGCGGCGGCGCGCGTCACGGTGCGCCAGCGTTACGTCAATGCCGAAGCCGTCCCGGTCGAGGCGGTGTACAGCTTTCCGCTGGAGGAAGGCAGCGCGGTGTGCGCGCTGCGCATCGAGACCGGCGGGCGCACCCTCGCGGGGCGCATCGAGGAGCGCGAGAAGGCCTTCGAGCAGTACGACGAGGCGCTGGCCGCGGGCCACGACGCGGTGCTCGCCGACCAGGACCGGCCGAACATCTTCACGGTCAGCGTGGGCAACCTGCTGCCAGGGCAGGAGGCCACCGTGTGCCTGGAGTACGTGACCGAGCTGGCGCAGCACGGGCGCGATGTGCGCCTGATGCTGCCGACCACCATCGCGCCGCGCTACGTGCCGCCGCCGTTGCTGGCCAGCATCGACCCCGCCGAGCTCGAGCGCATCAACCCGCCCACGGTGCTGGGCCCGGTGCCCTACGGGCTGTCGCTCACGGTGGAGTACACCGCGCCGCAGGGTGTGGCGTCCGTGGCCTGCCCTTCGCA
>JAGPES010000323.1 GCA_018057015.1 Pseudomonadales bacterium
TCATCGGCAGCACCGACACCCACCTCGGCGCGGCCGGGGGCGTATCGGAGGCGGACTTCATCGGCCACGGCGGCGCCGGCGTACCGGCGCGCGACGGCGTGCCGCAGGGGCTGCCGGATCGTCCCGAGTTCGGCCCGGGGGGGCTGGCGATGATCTGGGCAGAGCAGAACACGCGCGAGGCGCTGTTCGCGGCGATGCAGCGTCGCGAGACCTATGCGACCAGCGGCACGCGTCCACAGCTGCGCTTCTTCGGCAGCTGGGATTTTCCCGCCGATTTCTGCGCCAGCCCCCAGCTGGTAAGTGAGGCCTACGCGCGCGGCGTGCCGATGGGCGGTGAGTTGAGGCGCGCGGCGGGATCGACGGCGGCGCCGGTGTTCGTGGTCGCGGCACTGCGCGATGCGATCGAGGGCTCGCCGTTGCAGCAGTTGCAGCTCATCAAGGGCTGGGTCGATGCGGACGGCGAGTCGCGCGAACGCGTGGTGACGGTGGCATCCGCGGCCGCGGGTGCCGAATCGCTGTGCGCGGTGTGGCGCGACCCGGACTACGCCGCCGGCCAGAGTACCTGGTACTACGCGCGGTTGCTGGAAATGCCCACGCCGCGCTGGAGTGCGCGCATCTGCGCCGCGAGCAAGGTCGATTGTGCCGACCCCGGCAGCATCGGCGAGGGCCTCGAGGCGTGCTGCGAGGCCGGTCATCGCGACGTGATCCAGGAGCGGGCGTGGAGTTCGCCGATCTGGGTGGCTTCGCAGTGAATGCGTCAGCGGCGGCGACAGGCCGGGACAAGGGCAACACGGCAGGGTTTGCATGCGGTTTCTCGGCAGGTTGTTGAGGTACAAGCCGGCGCATTTCGCGCTGGCCGGGCTCGCGGGCTGGCTGCTGCTCGCGCCGGCGGCGGAGCAGGCCGCGGTGCGCGAGCCGCTGGCGCTGGGCCCCGAGCGCATCGCGGCACTGCGCGAGGGCTGGACCGTCGCGATGGGACGGGAGCCGGGCGAGGCAGAGCTGCTGGCGCTCGAGCGCCAGGAGATCGATGACGAGATCCTTTTCCGCGAGGCGCTGGCGCGCTCGCTGCACCGGCTCGATCCGGTGGTGAAGCAGCGCCTGCTGCTGAACATGCGCTTCCTCGATCCGCAGACCAGGGAGAGCGACGAGAGGCTCTTCGAGCAGGCGATCGGGCTGGGGATGCACGAGAACGACGTGGTGGTGCGTCGCCGCCTGGTGCAGATCATGGAACTTTCCATACAGGAGGGCGCGGATCGCGCGCCGGTGAGCGACGCCGAGCTCGCCGCGATGTACGAGAGGCGCCGCGAGGAACTGGCGCTGCCGGCGCGCTGGCGCATCACGCAGGTCTATTTCAGCGCCGACCGGCGCAAGGACCGCGCGCCGGCCGATGCCCGTGCTGCGCTGCAGCAGCTGCAGCGCGAGGCGCTGGCCCCGGAGGCGGCGCTCGCGCTGGGCGATCCCTTCCTCGGCGGCCACCAGCTGCCGCTGCTGAACGCACTGCAGCTAGCGGGACAGTTCGGCGAGGATTTCGCGCGCGCGCTCGGCGCCTGCGCAACCGGAACATGGTGCGGCCCCATTGCCTCCAGCTATGGCGAACACCTGGTGCGCGTGGAGGAGGCCGAGCCCGGGCGCATGCCTGGGCTGGACGAGCCCGACGTGCGGCGACGCCTGGAGAGTGACGTCGCGCGCGAGCGCGCCCGGCGCACACTGGCCGACGCGATGGTGACCCTCAGGCAGAAGTACGGGGTGCAGTCATGAAGCGATGGTGCCGATATCTGGCCGCGATGGTGCTGCTGACGTTTGCGGGCGGCGCGGTGGCGCACAAGCTGGCGCCCTCGCTGCTCGCGATCCACGAGCAGGCGGATGCCGGTTACACCGTGACCTGGAAGACACCGCGCTTCGCTTCGACCCCGGTCCCGCTGGAGCCGCAACTGCCGTCCGCGTGCAGCGACACCAGCGAACGGCGCTGGGAATACGAGGGCACCGGGGTGCGCATCGACTGGAGCATGCGCTGCAGCGAACCGCTGCACGGCCAGGAACTTCGCGTCTCGGGGCTGGCGGAGAACCAGTCCGCGGCGCTGGTGCGCATCGAGTGGAGCGACGGCGTGGTGGCGCAGGGCATGCTGAACGCCACGCAGCCGGTGTTCCGCATCGCGGCGCGCCAGGGCGCGCTCGCGGTGGCGACCGATTACGTGAAGATGGGCGTGCAGCACATCCTCGGCGGCATCGATCACCTGCTGTTCGTGCTCGGGCTGCTGTTGCTTGTCGCGGGCTGGAAGCGGCTGGTGTGGACCATCACCGCGTTCACGCTCGGGCACAGCGTCACGCTGGCGCTCGCGGCGCTGGGCTTCCTGCGCTACCCGGTGGATCTCGTCGAGTTCGCGATCGCGCTCAGCATTTTCGTGGTGGCCGTGGAACTCACGCGCGAGAAGACCGACGCGCACTGGCTGCGCCGGCGTCCCTGGCTCGCCGCGGGCGGCTTTGGACTGCTGCACGGCATGGGCTTCGCGGGCGCCCTGCTCGAAGTCGGGCTGCCGGCGCACGATATTCCGCTCGCGCTGCTCACCTTCAACGTCGGCATCGAGCTCGGGCAGCTGGTGTTCGTTGCCGCGGTGCTGGTGTTCCACCAGGCCTGGCTGCGCCTGCCGGTGCCGCGCCGGCCCTGGCTGCAATGGGCGCCGGTGTACCTCATAGGCTGTGCCTCGGCATACTGGTGCATCGAGCGCGGCGCAGCCGCGTTCGGCGGCACCTGACGAACCATCCATCACGCAGGAGAATACAACCATGGCCAGATTCACCCGGGCAGAACTCGAAGAGGCGCTGGCGATCTACAACGCCGCGCGCGATGCGGCCTCGACCACCGGCGACTGGCGCCCGTGGTCCGATCTGTTCACCGACGATGCGCACTACATAGAGCATGCCTATGGCGAGATGCACGGGCGGCAGGCGATCTGCGACTGGATAACCGGGGTCATGGCACCATTCCCGAAGATGACCTTTCCCCAGGACTGGGTCTGCTTCGACGAGGACAACGGCGCCATCGTGTTCCAGTGCCAGAACGCCTTCCCCGAACCGTTCGACGCGGGCACGGGCAAGCCCTATTCCTTCCCCAACTGGACCCGGCTGGTGTACGCGGGCAACGGCAAGTTCTCCAGCGAGGAGGACATCTACAACCCGGCGCGCGATTCGCGCACGACCGTGCGCAACTGGATCGCTGCCGGCGGCAAGTTCCTCACCCCCGAACAGGTGAAGATGCGGCATCGCTGAGGACGCGATGGCCACGCATATCCCCGCTCACGCGGCGGCCGGTGTGCGCCGCGCCGCCCGCGTGCTGTCTGCGCCGGTGCAGTCCGGCCATGCCGGGCGCGGGTGGGGCCGGCCGTGAAGAAGCTGCTCGTGGTGTACCACTCGCAGAGCGGCAGCACGGAACGCCTGGCGCACGCGGCCGCCGCGGGTGCGTGCGAGGAAGCGGCGGTGGATGTGCGCCGCCTGCGCGCCGCCGAGGCGGGCGCCGCGGACCTGCGCTGGTGCGACGCGCTGTTGCTGGCGACGCCGGAGAACTTCGGCTTCATGTCCGGCGCCATGAAGGAGTTTCTCGACCGCACCTTCTACGCGGCATCGGCGCAGCAGCTGAACCGCTCCTTCGCGCTGGTCATCAGCGCGGGCAACGACGGCAGCGGGGCGGTGCGCCAGCTGCACCGCATCCTGCGCGGTTACCCCATGCGCGAGGTGGCGCAGCCGCTGATCGTGCGCGGCGAGCCCGGACCCGGGGATCTGGAACGCGCCGCCGATACCGGGCGCGCGCTGGCCGCGGGGCTGGATCTGGGCATTTTCTGAAGGACCCTGGAGGACGCATTCGATGCAGGTGGAATCGGCGGAACAGGAAGTGCTGGGCGCGCTGGCCGGCTGGCTGAGCGAAGGGCGGCACGCATGGCTGTGCACGATCGTCGAGATCAGCGGCTCCTCGCCGCGTCCGCTCGGTTCGATCATGGCCTGTGCCGCCGACGGGCAGGTCTGCGGTTCATTGTCCGGCGGCTGCGTCGAGGAAGACCTTGTCGAGCGGTTGCGCGCCGGCGAGCTTGCGACCGCGGGCCCGATGCTGCGCACCTATGGCCTGAGCGCCGCGGAAAACGAGCGCCTCGGTCTGCCCTGCGGTGGACGGCTGGGCGTGGTGGTGGAGCCGTGCGCGGCGACGACGCACCTCGGACACATCGAGGAACTGCTGGCCGGGCTCGCCGCGCGACGCTGCGTGCGCCGCGAGCTGGTGCTCGACGGCGGTGCCTGCCGGGCGCGCGTCGTGGACGACGTGGAGCCGCTGACATTCGCCGACGGCGTGCTGCGCCACACGCTGGGGCCGCGTTTCCGCCTGCTGCTGGTCGGCGCGGGGCAGGTGGCGCAATGCGTGGCGACGCTCGCCACGATGCTCGA
>JAGPES010000324.1 GCA_018057015.1 Pseudomonadales bacterium
TCGCGGATCGAGGAGCGCAGCACGGCACGCCCGTCGGCGTTGCGCGAATACGGCGTGGGGCCGGCACCCTTGAGCTGCAGTTCCCAGCGCTCGCCGCGGGCGTTGACGGTCTCGCCCAGCGAGATCGCGCGCCCGTCGCCCAGCTGTCCGGCCCAGTTGCCGAACTGGTGACCGCCGTAGTTCACGGCGTAGGGCACCATTCCCTCGAGCAGCGCGTTGCCGCCGAATACGCGCGCGAACAGCTCGCTGGCGATGTCCTCCTCGTCGAGGCCGAGCAGCGCCGCGACCTCGCGCGAATGCGCGATCAGCGCAGGCGCGGCGACGGGCGTCGGATGCACGCGCGAGTACAGCGCACCGTGCACCTGGCGCAGCCGCGAGCCGTGCTCCGGATCGCCGGGAAGTTCGTTGACGAAGCGGTTGTCGAAGCGAAGCTTTTGCATGCGGCAACGATATCACGCGCAGAGGGCATTCATGCCGACTGTGGCGGGCGGGATGCTGCTGTCGCCATGAATGGCGACCCACAAGGGCAGACCCACAAGAGCCACCCCGCAACCTACCCGATTCGGGTAATGCATATGAATGATTCGCGGCCCATGCTTTGCCCCTACATTGAGCAGGCATTTCCAGCCGATTACGGGAGCAGGGCATATGGGAGACAGCAAGGCGGCACGCGATATCCGCGTCGTGGTGATGGGCGCCGGGATGGCCGGCATCCTGAGCGGCATCAAGCTGCTCGAGGCCGGCATCACGAACTGCGCGATCTACGAAAAGGCCGGCCGTGTCGGCGGCACCTGGCGCGAGAACACCTATCCTGGGCTGACCTGCGACGTGCCCTCGCACGCCTACACCTACTCCTTCGAACCGAACCCCGACTGGAGCCACATGCTGCCGCCGGGCGCCGAGATCCAGGAGTACTTCGAGCGCACCACGCGCAAGTACGGAGTCGACAGGCTGATCCGCTTCAACGAGGAGATCGTGCGCTGCGAATTCCGGGGCGGACGCTGGCACCTCGAAACGAAGAACGGCACCCGGGACGAAGCCGACATCGTGATCGCCGCCACCGGGGTCCTGCACCATCCCAACTACCCCGACATTCCGGGCCTTGCCAGCTTCGGGGGCGCGTGCTTCCACACCGCGCGCTGGGATCACGGCGTGCCGCTCGACGGTCGCCGCATCGGCGTGATCGGCAACGGCTCCACCGGCGTGCAGATCATCTCGGCACTGGCCACGCGTGCCGGCAGGCTGCACCACTTCCAGCGCACCGCGCAGTGGATCATGCCGGTGGAGAACCCGGAGTTCACCGAGGAGCAGCGCGCCGCCTTCCGCGCCGACCCCGCGCTGCTGCACTACATGCAGAACCAGCCCGACTACCTCGCCAACGTCGAGCGTTTCAACAACTCGCTCGTCAACGCCGACTCGCAGGGCATCGCCGAAATCGAGGCCACCTGCCTGGCGAACCTCGAGAACAGCGTGCGCGACCCGGTGCTGCGCGAGAGGCTGCGTCCCCACTATCGCGCCGCCTGCAAGCGCCTGATCTACTCGCCCGACTATTACGAGGCGATCCAGCACCCCAATGCCGAGCTGGTGAGCGACGGCATCGAGTGCCTCGAGCCTCGCGGCGTGCGGCTGAAGAACGGCCGCCTGGTCGAGCTCGACGTCCTGGCGCTGGCCACCGGCTTCAATGCCGGGATGTTCATGCGTCCGATGAACGTGGTGGGCCGCAACGGCGTGCAGCTGAACGACGCCTGGGCAGACCGCCCCAAGGCCTACATGGCGATCGCGATGCCGGACTTCCCGAACTTCTTCATGCTGAACGGCCCCAACGGCCCGGTGGGCAACTTCTCGCTGATCGACATCGCCGAGCAGCAGCTGCATTACATCTGGACGTTCATCGAGAAGCTGCGCGCCGGCGAATGCCGCGAAGTGGCACCCACGCAAGAGGCCATGCAGGCCTTCGAGCGCGACCGCATCGCGGCGGCGAAGCACACCGTGTTCGGCTCCGGCTGCAGGAGCTGGTACCTGGACGCCGAGGGCATTCCCGCCACCTGGCCGTGGACGCGCACGCGCTTCTGCGAGGAAATGAAGGCGCCGCGGCTCGATGCCTACGAACTGGCGACCTGAAGCCCGCCCCGCAAGACGCCGTGCCCGGTTGACATCGGGCACAACGTCTTGATGCCACGAGGGTTCGCGACCGCACGGCCTGAAAGCGATAATGTGAGTTCCGGATCCCGAGGAAGCCACCCGCCATGAGACGACTCGTCACCGGCATCGATGCCAACGGCAAATCCGTATTCGTGCACGACGGCCCCGCGCCCGAGGTGACTGCGGGCGCAGGTTTCGAACTGGGCGCCCTGTGGTCCAGCGATGCCGCGATGCGACTCGGTGATGCAGCGGCGGACGCCGCCCTCGGCAGGACCGGCACCGTGCCGCCGCCCGGCGCAACCGTATTCACCTACGTGGCGATCCCGCCCGACGATGATGCTGGCCACGCGCCGGCAAGCGCCTCGGCCGACTTCCACGTCGAGGAGGACGGGCGCATGCACCGCACCGACACCATCGACTATGGCGTGCTGCTGGAGGGCGAACTGTGGCTCGAGCTGGATGACGGCCGAGAGCAATTGCTCAGGGCCGGCGACTGCTTCGTGCAGAACGGCACGCGCCACGCGTGGCGCAACCGCGGCAGCGAGCCGGCGCTGATGTGCGTGGCGATGGTCGGCGTGGCGCGCCGTTAGCGCGGTGCCCGAACAGCCCTGCACCCTGAGCAGCAGGAACGCGACCGGCATTCTCCGTGTCCACGATAGACACAGCCTATCGTGAACTGCAGCGCACCTTGCAATGAACCGTAATTGCCGCAGGTGCGTATGGACACTCGGACGGCAGCGCCTGTGGATTTCAGGCAGGCACATCGTGTTAGAGTTCAAGGCTGCGATATATTTTTCCCGAAGGAGGGGTCTTCACCAATGCGTAACTCATCGAATTCCCTGCTGCTGGCCGCAGCAGTAGCCATTTCGTCGATAGTGACACCGGGCATTGCCAGTGCCGATGCCAAGCCGATGCCGAACCAGTACTGGTGGCCCGAACAACTGGATCTCGGACCGCTGCGCCAGCATGGCGCCGAGTCCAACCCGATGGGCGACGATTTCGACTATGCGGAGGAATTCAGGAAGCTCGATCTCGATGCCGTCAAGAAGGACATCGAGGCGTTGATGACGAAGTCACAGCCCTGGTGGCCGGCGGATTATGGTCATTACGGGCCGTTTTTCATCCGCATGGCCTGGCACAGCGCGGGAACCTACCGCGTGGCTGACGGCCGCGGTGGCGCCGCGGGCGGACAGCAGCGCTTCGAGCCACTGAACAGCTGGCCCGACAACGTCAGCCTGGACAAGGCGCGCAGGCTGCTGTGGCCGATCAAGCAGAAATACGGTCGCCAGCTCTCGTGGGCCGACCTGATGGTCCTGACGGGCAACGTCGCGCTGGAATCCATGGGCTTCAAGACCTTCGGCTTCGCCGGCGGACGCGAGGACGACTGGGAGGCCGACCTGGTGTACTGGGGCCCGGAGAGCAAGTGGCTCGAGGACAAGCGTTACAGCGGCGACCGCAACCTGGAACGCCCCCTCGCCGCGGTCCAGATGGGCCTGATCTACGTCAATCCGGAGGGGCCCAACGGGAACCCTGACCCGCTCGCGGCGGCGCGTGACATTCGCGAGACTTTCGGGCGCATGGCGATGAATGACGAGGAGACCGTCGCCCTGATCGCCGGCGGTCATACCTTCGGCAAGGCGCACGGCGCCCACGACCCGTCGAAGTGCGTTGGCCCGGAACCCGCGGCAGCAGGTCTCGAGCAGCAAGGTTTCGGCTGGGAAAACAAGTGCGGCAAGGGCAACGCGGGCGACACCGTCACCAGTGGCCTGGAGGGCGCGTGGACCACCAACCCGATTGCCTGGACCACCCAGTACCTGGACAACCTGTTCGCGTTCGAGTGGGTGCAGACCAAGAGCCCCGCGGGAGCGACGCAGTGGGTGCCCAGCGACAAGAGCGCCGCAAACATCGTGATGGATGCGCACGATCCGTCGAAGCGCCATGCGCCGATCATGTTCACGACGGATCTCTCGCTCAAGATGGACCCGGAGTATCGCAAGATTTCCGAGCGCTTCCGCAAGAACCCGCAGGAGTTCGCCGATGCCTTTGCGCGCGCGTGGTTCAAGCTGACGCACCGCGACATGGGTCCGCGCTCGCGCTATCTCGGCACCGCCGTCCCGGCAGAACAGCTGGTGTGGCAGGATCCGGTCCCGGCCGTCGATCATGAACTCATCAGCGCCGACGATATCGCGCGGTTGAAGGCGAAGATCCTCGACTCCGGCCTGGGCACGTCCGACCTCGTCCGGACCGCCTGGGCGTCCGGACGAGGTCGGACGTGCCC
>JAGPES010000325.1 GCA_018057015.1 Pseudomonadales bacterium
CTCCTATGCCGACTTCACCTACGACGAGTACACCGCCGGACTGTGCTTCGCGGGCCGCACGCCTGACGGCTCGATGCCGGGCACCTGCGACCTGAGCGGAGAACATCCGCTGAACGCGCCGGAGTGGACCACGCACCTCGGGTTGATGTACGAGACCGACGTGAGCTGGGGCGACGTGTACGCACGCGCCGACTGGTCGTGGAACGACGAGTCCAGCACCAGCTACGCGGCCGACCCGCGCCTGACGCAGGACGCCTACAGCTGGCTGAACTTCCGCGTGGGAACCCACTGGGAGAACTACGAACTGGTGGCGTGGGTCGACAATGCGCTCGACGAGGAGGTCGTCAACGTAGATGCGCCGCTGAACCTGTTCAGCAACGACAAGAGTTACCAGAGTTTCCGCCAGCCGCCGCGCTCCTACGGGCTGACCGTGCGCGCGCAGTTCTGAGCCGGGCGGGCGGTCGCGGTGGGTTCATCGCCGTGACTGCCCGGATCCAGCCGCCATGGGAGTCATCCGGATGAGAAGCTTTCGATTCGAGATCGTGCTCGGTGCGCTGCTGCTGGCTGTTTTTCTGGCCGGCTCCGCCTGGTTCGCGCCGGGCAGCAGGCTGAGCCAGGGCGAGGTGGACCGCCATCTCGCCACGGTGGAGCGGCACGCGCCGTGGCCGACTGAAGAGAAGCGCGCCATCCTCGAACACCTGCGCGCCTGGGCCGAAGCCGACGACGGCCGGCCCGTGTACATGCTGAACCTGATGCGCTACTACCGCGAACTGCGCCCGCTGCCCGGGCTCGAAGGCTTTGCGGGCACGCCCGGGCAGGCCAATGCGCTATATGAGCAGAAGGTGATGCCCCTGCTGTTCAAACTCGGCGCGTACCCGCTGTTCGGCAGCGCGATGCAGGGAGTGCTCCATGGCGCACAGCCCAGCACCAACCTGATCAGCTTCGATCCGGCTGTCGACAACTGGAGCCGCGTGCTGGTGGTGCGCTACCCGAGCCGCCGCGCGTTCCTGGAGCTTATCGGCGATCCGGCCTATCTCGAGTACCTGCCCTACAAGGCGGCGTCGCTGCTGGTCGCGCTGACGCCGATGAAGGGCGACCTGGTATTGCCCGATGCGCTGCCGGCGCTGGCTCTGCTGCTGCTGACCGTGTTTTTCGCTGCTGCGTGGATCCGTGCGCTGGCGCGCGCACGCGCCGCCGAGCGGCGACGTGACTGATTTCGCCCGCGCGCTCGTGCCGCGGGTTTACGCCATCACTTTGGAGGAAGCGGACATGCATGTGGTCCTGCGTTTCGGTTATTCGCTCGGTCTGCTGGCGCTCCTGTTCGGCACCGGCGCCGCAGCCGGCACGCTCGATGGCAGTGTCCGCACCAGCGACGGCAAGCCGGTTGCCGGTGCCATGGTCACGGTCTGGAACGCGGCGGGCAATCGCAAGGAAACCGTCTACAGCGATGCCGGGGGCCGCTACAGCCTGGCTACCGGTTTTGCCGGTTCGTTGCAGGTGCGTGCGCGCACGCCGTATTTCCGTGACGTGGTGCAAACGGTCGCACTCGGCGCAGACCAGCAGCTGGCACTGGATTTCAGCGTCGAGAAGATCGCCTCGGTGGAGGAACTGTCCGACACGCTCACGGCGTCGGCCCACGCCGCCCTTCTGCCATTCCAGGACGAGGAAGCGAAGGAGACCTTCATTTCCCAGTGCAGCTTCTGCCACCAGCAGGGCAACGCGCTGACGCGCCGGCCGCGCAGCGAGAGCGAGTGGACGGACACCGTGCGCCGCATGGAAGGCTACCTCGCGATGCTGACCTGGCGCGAACAGAAGAACATCGCCGCGATGCTGGCCGGGGGCTTCACCGGCGAGCCGGTCAGCGCGATACAGGAGCACGACTTCAGCCCCGAGCAGGCGAAGGCGCGCATCGAGGAGTGGCATGCCGCCACGCCCATGTCCTTCCTGCACGACACCATCGTGCTCGCCGACGACCGCCTGATGGGTATCGACGAGGGGCGCGACGAGGTCTACATCCTCGACCGCCAGTCCGGACAGATCGACAAGCACGAGATGCCGGTCACCGACGAGGTGGTCGGCGGCAACTTTCGCGGCATGCAGCTGCCGATCGGCATCTTCACGGGTCGTCACGGACCGCACAGCGGCGCGCAGATCTCCGACGGGCGCATCTTCTTCACCGGTGCGCTGTCGAGCAACCTGCTGATGTTCAACCCGGCGACGTTGGAGTGGAAGCTCTACCCGATCCCGCAGGGTTTCCTGTGGCGCAAGGGGCTGTACTCGCACACCATCCGCGCCGACAAGGACGACAACCTGTGGTTCACGGTGCTCGTCTCGAACACGGTGATGAAATTCGACCCGAAGGCGGAGCGCTTCACCGAGGTCGCGACACCGCACAACGGCGTGATGCGCTGGATCAGCGATACCTTGATCGGCGTGGTGCTGAAGATCTGTTCGTGGTTTCCCGAGAAGAACTACCACCTGTACCTATCGCACCACAAGTGGCTGAACGGCGGCCGCGACGTGTTCAACTGGCCGTACGGCATCGACATCGATCCGCGTGACGGCGGCATCTGGTACAGCAAGCTGCTGTCGAACAGGATCGGCCACATCGATCCGCGGACGCTCCAGGTCACCGAGTACGAGGTGCCGCACGGCGGGCCGCGGCGGCTGCGCTTCGGACCCGATGGCAGCCTGTGGATTCCCTCCTTCGACGAGGGCTTCCTGATGCGCTTCGACACCCGCAGCAGGACCTTCGACAGCATCGCGCTGCCGCTGCTGGCGCCCAACGAGTACGAGCTGCCTTACGCGCTGAACGTGGACCGCAAGGGCGACGTGTGGATCGCCACCAACAACAGCGACCGCGTGATGCGCTACATCCCGGGCGAGCAGAAGTTCGTCGCCTACCCGATGCCCAACCGCGTGATCTGGTTCCGCGACTTCGAGTTCACGCAGGACGGCCGTGTCTGCGCCTCGAACTCCAACCTGCCGGCCCACGCGCACGAGGACAAGCTGCCGGCGTTCGTCTGCATCCAGCCCGACGCGACGGATACGACGAGCCTGCTGCCGGCGCACCAGCGCCATCACCTGCGCGCCGCGCCCTTGTAGGAGCGCGCCATGCGCGCGATATCGCGGCCATGGGCCGCTCCTGCAACCGGGAACCCGCGTGGGCGCGCAACCGCAACCGCAGGCAGCGTGATGCCCAACGCGAGGAGATGAATGTGAAGGCCGTCGTTTGCCAGGACACGGAACTGCGCGTTGCCGATCTGCCCGAGCCCGAGCCGGGCCGCGGCCAGGTACTGGTGCAGGTGCTGCATTGCGGTATCTGCGGCTCGGATCTGCACGTGCGCGAGCACTGCGGACACATGAAGCAGCTGATGGCGCGCGTCGGCTTCGACGCGCAGTTCCCCGGCGCGGGCGATCCGGTGGTATTCGGCCACGAGTTCTGCTGCGAGGTGCTCGAGCACGGCCCCGGCTGCGAGCGGAAGATCAGGCCGGGCACGCGCGTGGTGGCGCAGCCGCTGCTGCGCGTGGGCGAGGAGATCGACATGCTCGGGCTGTCCGTGCGCTCCCCGGGCGCCTATGCCGAGCGCATGCTGCTGCAGGAATCCGCGCTGGTGCCGGTGCCCAACGGCCTGACGAGCGAGCTGGCCGCCCTCACCGAGCCGATGGCGGTGGCCTGTCACGCGGTGCGACGCAGCGAGATCGCGGGCAAGGACGTGGCCATCGTGGTCGGTTGCGGTCCGGTCGGCCTCGCGGTGATCTGCCTGCTGAAGGCGCGCGGTGCGAAGACGATCGTCGCCAGTGATTTTTCGCCGGGCCGTCGCGCCCTGGCACAACAATGCGGCGCCGACGTGGTGATCGACCCGGCCGTGACCTCGCCGTGGTCGAACTGGCAGGAATATGGCTTTATGGGCGGTTTCGGAGATTTGCTGGAGCTTGCGCTGGGGACGCGCGAGAGACTCGCGAAGCTGCCGCTGCCGTGGTGGCACCTGTGGCGTCTGGCCGAAGCGCTGGGGCAGAGTCCGGCTCGCCCGGTGATTTTCGAGTGCGTCGGCGTGCCTGGGCTTCTCTCGCAGGTGATCGACGGCGCACCGATGCTCTCGCGCGTGGTGGTCGCCGGCGTGTGCATGCAGGCGGACCGCATCGAGCCGGCGGTGGCGATCCACAAGGAGATCGACCTGCGCTTCGTGTTCGGCCATTCGCCAATCGAATTCCGCGATACCTTGCACATGATCGCCGGCGGCAAGGTCGATTGCGCGCCGCTGATCACCGGCGTGGTAGGCCTCGATGGCGTGGGCGGTGCGTTCACCGCGCTGAAGGACCCCGAGCAGCACGCCAAGATCCTCATCGATCCCGCGAGCACCGCCACGCAGCCCGTTGCGCGTGGCCCGGGCAGAGTGCACACCGCGTGAGTCAGGC
>JAGPES010000326.1 GCA_018057015.1 Pseudomonadales bacterium
GACGCACTGTGGCCCAAGTGGCGCATCCTCGAGGTGTACCTGCATATCGCGGAAATGGGGCCGGGCATCTTCGGCGCGGAGGCCGCAGCGCGCAGCCATTTCGGGGTTCCTGCCGCGCGTCTCGGCCCGGCGCAGGCCGCGCTGGTCGCTGCGGTGCTGCCCAGCCCGATCCGCTGGAGCGCGGCCGAGCCGAGTGCGTACGTGCGCGGGCGCGCGCGGGCAATCCAGGGCGAGAGCACGCGCCTTTCCGCGGCGCAGCGGGCCTGCCTGGTGCCGCCCTGAACCTCGTCCAGGGGTGCCGTGCTCAGTTGCAGTGCTCGGCCTGGAAGGCGCGCGCATCGCCGATCATCTTCTCGCGCTCCTCGTCCGAATAGCGCTGGTAGCTGCCGTCCTCGCGCTGGTAGCGCGACGCCGGGCGCGATTCCAGTCGTTCGACGATGGAGCGCGCGTTGGCGCACTGCGCCTGGCGCTCCGCCTCGTATTCCTGCTCTTCCCTCGCCTTCTGTTCGGCCGATTTCTGCGGGGGCTGCGCCTGCGCGGCCGGCGTCGGGGCAGGGCTCGCCGCCGGAGCCGACGTGCTGTCCTCGCGGACGCGCACGTTCAGCTGCTCGGCCTGCTGCCCACCCGGTGGAGGCGTGGCGCTGTAGTGCACCTCGCCCGCCGCATCGACCCAGCGATAGACCTCCGCCGCCGGCGCCTGCTGCGCCAGCACGCAGAGCAGGCAGGGGAACACCAGTCGCGCAATCCCGCTCATTTTCATGTCTCCGCCTCAGGGTACGCCTGCATTAAAGACCAAAAGCTCCGCGGCTGCCGGAAGCGGCGCACATTGCGCGTCCTCGAGCAGCCGGGCCTGCAGCCAGTTGCCGCCGTCGGGCGTGTTGAGCACCACGCCGAGCCCGCCCGGGCTGGCGAAGCGCAGCCGCCGCGGCTCGCCGTCGAACAACTCCGTCGCCGGCAGGCGCATCGCGCGCAGTGCCTCGAGCACCGCGCGCGCATCGAAGTCCAGCGTGCGCTCGAACTGCGCGGCCTCGCCGTGGCGCGGGCACAGCGCCGCGTCGAGCGCCAGCAGGCCCTCGACGCGGCGCAACCCGGCGGCATCGATGCGAGGGGCGACGAAAGCCATGACCGCCTCGCGGATAACCGCGCGCGCACGCGACGGATCCCCGAGCACGGTGAGGTAGATCATTGCGCGCGCCTCGTAGATCCGCATGCGCCCGGCGGCCTCGAGCCCGGGCAGCTGCGCACCAAAGGCCTGCAGCAGCGCATCGAGCACCGCGCGCAGCATCCGCCCGACGGGCACATCGGTCGCCAGCGTGAGCCAGCGCGCGGTATACGCCAGCACGTGGCCGCTCAACAGGATCACGTGCGCCGTGATCAGGAAGTAGCCCTCCTCGCCCTCGGCGCGCCCGAAGGTGTGGCAACCCACCACGTACTCGCCGTGCGCCTTGCCGTAGCCCGCCACCGGCAGCGTCTCGATGCGGTACTCCTCGCGGCGTTCGTGGAATTCGGTGCCCGGCAGCAGCGTGTAGCCGAAGATGTTGATGTTCGGGAAGGTCGCGAGCAGGCGGTCGAGGTTACGCTCGAAGCTCGCGAGATCGTCGCCCGGCAGTCCCCAGATCAGTTCGGCCGAGATCGGGATGCCCGCTTGCGCCATGCGCTGCGCGATCGGCTCGTATTCGTTCGCGGCCATGTTCTCGCGATGGCACAGCTCGAGCGCACGCGGGGTGAGCGTCTGCAGCGCGAGCTGGTAGAACGGCAGCAGCCCGTGCTCGTGCAGCATCAGCACGATCTGCTGCACGCGCGGGCTGTGCTTCTTGGACCACGAGGTCGCGAAGGTGCGCGGCAGCCCGTGGCGTTCCTTCAGCTCGCAGACCAGGCGCGCCTTCTCGACGTCGTCGCGCAGCGCGCCGAAGTTCGAATCCGCCAGCCAGATGTTCGGGATGCCGGCGCGCACGATCTTCTCCCAGTCGCGGCGCAGCCGCTCCATCGGGAAGCCGATCATCTTCGTGCCGATCGCGCCGGTGCCCCACTCGCAGAAGGCGCACTTGTAGGGGCAGCCGCGCGTGGTCTCGTAGGTCACCGCGTCGTAGCGCGGGCGCCCCCCGGCGTCGGTGAGCTCGAGCACATCGAAGGGCGAGGGGATGCGCGCCAGGTCGCGCTGGCGCTCGCGCGGCTCCGATTTCGCCACCGCGCCGGCGCCGTCGAGCCACGCGATGCCGGGCACACCGGGCCACCCGGCGCGCGGCGTGTCGAGCAGTTCCTGGAAGGTGGCCTCGCCCTCGCCGAGCACGATCACGTCGATGGGATCGACGCCGAGGTAGCTCTCGGCCTGCTGCACGTGAGGACCGCCCGCGACGATCGCGAGCCCCGGACACGCGGCGCGCAGGCAGCGCACCAGCTCGAGGAATTCCGCCGCGTTCCAGGTGTAGAAGCTGATGCCCGCCACCGGCTCCAGCCCGCGCGCCAGCGCCGCGGCGGCCTCCTCCGCCAGTACTGCCAGCTCGCCCGCAATCCATGCCGCCACGTCCCCGCGCTCGCGGAAATGCAGCTGGCGAAAATCGATCGCAGCGGGCGTGGAGCCCCAGGCGCGGTACCATGCGATAAGCCCGCCGGTGGTGGTGGGCGCGGCGTGGAATTGCTCGGAATCGAGGCTGAACAGCCAAACCGGGCGCAGCGTGTCAGACGACGCCGCAGCGGGAGTTCCCCCGGTGGCTGCCGTAGTCACCATCGACGCTGGCCGCGACGATCAGGCCGCAGGCTCGAGCACCGCGTGCACCGCGGCGGCGAGATCGTCGATGTTCGCCGGCGTGATGCCGGCCAGGTTGATGCGCGTCGACTCCATCATGTAGACGGCGAACTCCTCGCGCAGCCGCGTGACCTGCTCCGGCGTGATGCCGAAGTACGAGAACATGCCCTTCTGCCGCGTGATGAAGCCGAAGTCCTTGCCGGCCGCGTTGCCCTCGAGGCGCGCGGCCAGCAGCGCGCGCATCGCGTTGATGCGCCCGCGCACCTCGCCGAGTTCCTCCAGCCAGTCGGCCTTCAGCGCCGCGTCACCGAGGATCGTGGAGACGATCGCCGCGCCGTGCGCCGGTGGCATCGAGTAGATCTGCCGTGCGGCGGCCATCGCCTGCGTCTGCACGGCATCGGCCTGGGCGCGCGTCGCGGCGATGAAATACACCGCACCGACGCGCTCGCGGTAGAGCCCGAAATTCTTCGAGCACGAGCTCGCGACCACGGCCTCGGGCACCGCCGCCAGCATATGGCGCACGCCGGCCACGTCCGCGTCGACGCCGTCGGCGAGGCCCTGGTAGGCGACGTCGACGTACGGCGTGAAACCGTTGTCCAGCGCGAGTCCCGTCAGCGCACGCCACTGCTCGAGATCGAGGTCGGCTCCGGTCGGGTTGTGGCAGCAGCCGTGCAGCAGCACCAGCTCGCCGGGGCCCACCTTCGACAGCGTGTCCATCATCGCGTCGAAGTCGATGCCGCCGCTCGCGGCATCGAAATACGGATACTCGGCCAGGTGCAGGCCGGCGCCGCCGATCAGCGGGATGTGGTTGGCCCAGGTCGGCGTGCTCACCCAGACCTTCGCGCCAGGACGCGCGCGCTGGATCAGTTCGGCCCCGATGCGCAGCGCACCGCAGCCGCCCGGTGTCTGCACGCCGCGCACGCGGTCTTCCTCGAGCACGCGATGGTTCGCGCCCAGCAGCAGCGCGAGCAGGCGCTCGTTGAACACCGGATCGCCGGCGATACCCTGGTAGGTCTTGGTGGTTTCGTTGACCAGCAGGTGGCGCTCGGCATCGCTGACCGCGCGCATGATGGGAGTACGGCCGACCTCGTCCTGGTAGACGCCCACGCCGAGATCGATCTTGTGCGCGCGCGGATCGGCGCGATACGCGGCGAGCATGCCGAGGATGGGGTCGGGATTGAGGCGGGGAAGCTGCTCGAACATCGGGTCTCCGGGTATCACCGAGGGCGGCCATGGGCGCAACGAGCGGCGATTGTGCCCCTTAGCCGGCGCGGCGTCGAGCCGGAGACCGAAGACTGCACCGACCCGGCGCTGTAGGAGCTTCCTGTTTCGCCCGAAACTGCTCACGGTCCATGAACCACGGTTCATGGAAAGCGGGCCATGCCCGCGACCGTCCCGAACCTCGGTCGGACGCGGGCATCCGATATCGGTCGCGGGCATGGCCCGCTCCTACATGATCAGGCTGCTCCGGCTACGCGTGTTGCCGAAATCGCTCCCGGCGATTTTGGCATCCACATGTCCGCTCGCGCAGCGGGGCGGCCCCTCGGCGTGCCTGCCGCTGTCGCGTGGATTCTGGTGTAGGAGCGGGCCATGCCCGCGACCCGCATCCTCAGGCCGCGGCAGCCTGCTTCGCCTTGATCCAGTCGCGGATCTTGGCCT
>JAGPES010000016.1 GCA_018057015.1 Pseudomonadales bacterium
GGATTGAAGAACGGCGGGATCATCGTGAACCGGTAGTGTTCCCCCTCGAAATACTCGGGCGAGCCCGGGTCCTGGAACGAGCGCAGCATGGCGCGCACGCACAGCACGTACTCGCGCATGCGCGGTCCCGGCGCCGAGGGCCAGGGCGTCGCGTAGCGCCGCTCGTTGTGACCCTTGATCTGGGTGCCGATGCCTAGCGCGAAGCGCCCGCCGGAATAGCCCTGCAGGTCCCACGCGCATTGCGCGGTGACCATGGGACTGCGCGGAAAGGCGATCGCGACATTGGTGCCCAGGCGCACCCGCGTCGTGTGCTCCGCGGCGATCGCCAGCGGCAGGAAGGGGTCGTGGCCCGCCTCCGGCGTGGTGATGCCGTCGAAGCCCAGGTCCTCCAGGGCACGGGCCTGCGCCGCGATGCGGGCCACGCCCGTCGCAGCCTGGCCCTGGCCGGCATACTGCGCCGTTTCCGGCCCCATCATCACGGTCTCGACGCGCAGCGCCATGTCACCTCCGTTGCGAGCCTTGCGGCTCAGCGGCCCTTGAACTCGGGCTTGCGCTTTTCCATGAAAGCCCTGGGTCCCTCGATCGCGTCGTGCGAGCCGAACACGCGCGCACCGATTGCCTTCTCGAGCACGAAACCCGACTCCAGGCTGGCCTGGCGCACCACGATTTCCTTGGCCGTGCGCACCGCGAGCGGGCTGTTCATGCAGATCTTTTCCGCGACCCGCAACGCCTCGTCCATCAGCTGCCCGGCGGGCACGACGCGATTGATCAACCCGATGTCGAAGGCGCGCCGCGCATCGATGTTCTCGCCGGTGAGCAGCAGTTCCATCGCCACCGCCCACGGGATCTGTCGCGGCAGGCGCACGTGCGTGCCACCGGTCGGGACCAGCCCGAAGCGCACCTCGCCGAGCCCGAACGTCGCGTGCTCGGCAGCGATGCGGATGTCGGTGCCCTGCATGAACTCCATGCCGCCGGCAATGCAGAAGCCGTTCACCGCGGCGATGATCGGCTTGAACACGTCGGAGAACGGGCGCTTGGTGTGATCCGAATAGCCCAGGTCCTCCCCCGCATTCAGGCGCGGTATGGCCTCCTGCAGGTCCATGCCGGCGCAGAAAGCCTTCTCCCCGGCGCCGGTGAGGATCGCGACCCAGAGATCGTCGTCCTTGCGGAAATCCTCGAAGCAGGCGTCCATCGCCGCCAGCATCTCGCCGGTGAACGCGTTCATCGCGCGCGGGCGGTTGATCGTCATCACGGCAATGCGCCCGCGCTTCTCGTAAAGGAATGTCTCCGGCAGTTCCAGCGCCATCTCTATCGCCTCCTCGTGCGTGTTCCGTTGACCCGATGACGCCGCGCTCAGTCGCGCCGCCTGAAACGCGGCAGGCTGACTTCAGCCGTCACCGCCTCGAACTCGACCTGCACCGGCATGCCGATGCGCAGCTCGTGCGGCGCGCAATCGACCATGTTGCCGAGCAGCCGCACGCCCTCCTCCATCTCGACCACCACCGGGGCGAGCGGCGTGGCGTTGGCGAAGGCCGGGTGCAGCGCCCGCTCGACCACGGTCCAGGTGTAGACGGTACCGCGCCCGGTGGATGGCTCCCACGACCAGGCGAAGGAATTGCATTGCGCGCAGATCTCGCGCGGCACGTGGCGGAACGTCCCGCAATCCGTGCAGCGCTGGAAGCGCAGCTCGCCCTGGCGGCACCAGGCATAGAACCCGGCCGTGAGGCCTTCCAGTGCCGGCAGCGGCTTGTCGTAGGGAACCGTTTGCTCGCCCATCGTGTGTCGCTCCCTCGCTAGCGCCGCAGGATCGCGATGCTGCCGTCGCCGAAGTCGCCCCAGCCGGTGACCACGCCGATCTCGGCATCAACGACCTGGCGCGCGCCGGCGCTGCCGCGCAGCTGCTTCACCGCCTCGACGATGTGACCGATGCCGAGCGAGTGCGCCTCGGACAGCAGGCCACCGTGGGTGTTCACCGGCAGGCGCCCGCCGAGCTCGATCGCGCCGCTGGCCACGAAGGGGCCGCCCTCGCCGCGCCGGCAGAAGCCGGCTTCCTCGATCTGCTGGATCACCTCGAAGGTGAAGCAGTCGTATATCTGCGCAAAATCCGCATCCGCGGGTGTCACCCCCGCCATGCCGAACGCCTCGGGCGCGGCGATGCTCAGGCCGGTGCGATGGAAGTCCTTGCGATTGGTGATCTCGTCGGCCGGATAGGGCTGCCCCGCCGCGGCACCCATGATGTACACCGGCGGCTTGCCGAGATCACGCGCACGCTCCACCGTGGTGACGATGCAGGCGGCGGCGCCGTCGGTCTCCAGGCAGCAGTCGTTGATGCGATAGGGGTCCGCCAGCATCGGCGAGGCGAGGTAGTCGGCCATCGTGAGCGGTTTGCCGTGCATCACGGCCGCGGGATTCAGTTGCGCGTGGCGGCGCATCGCGAGCGCGACCGCGCCCATCTGCTCGTGCGTGGTGCCGTACTCGTGCATGTGTCGACGCGCCATCAGCGCGTACCACTGCGGCGGCACCGTGAGTCCCTGCGGCAGGTAGTAGTCCCAGGCGATCGAGCCGCCCGGGATCGAATGCTTGTCGGTGGTGACGGTCTGGCGCACGCGCGCGCCCGAGTAGCCGTTCCAGCCGGCAGGGATCAGCACGTAGTTCGCCGCGCCCGAGACGACCGCCATCGCGGCGAGACGCAGCGAGGCCACCGGCGCCGCGCCGCCCATGTGGATGATCGCGGCAAAGCGCAGGTTTTCAGAGCCCAGACTAGCGGCGAAGGCCTCGCACTTGCCGACGTTCGGAAATGCGAGCACGCCGTCGATCTGGCTGCCGCCGAGCCCGGCATCGCGCAACGCAGCGACCGCGGCGCGCAGTTGCAACGCCTCCTCGCTGAGCCCGGAGCCGGGCTTGCGGCAGTAGGCGGTCTCGCCGATGCCGACAATGCAGGCCTTGTCCTTGAACACGATTGCACCTTCCTTCGCGGCAAATCAGCGCTGCTTCTGGCGCGCCTCGTAGTCCTCGAGCAGCTGCGCGCGCGCCTCGGCCTCGCGGCGGCGGATATCCCAGAACTCGGGCGTGCGCTTCTCCATGAACGCGGCGCCGCCTTCCTTGCCCTCGGGCATGTCGAACCAGTCGGGAAACATCGCCGCCGAGGTGATGCAGGACTCGCGATAGCCGTCCATCTCCTGATCGAAGGCGGCCTTCAGCACTTCGAGGCAACCGGGGCTCAGCGCCAGCATCTCCTCGCACCACTGGTCCACTTCCGCCTCGAGGCGATCCAGTGGCACCACCGTGTTGACCAGCCCCATGTCCAGCGCCTGTGCCGCCGGGTACTTGCGGCACAGCATCCACAGCTCGCGCGCCTTCTTCGCCCCCACGACCTTGGTCAGGTAGGGCACGAAGAAACCGTCGGCGGGCGAGGACACGCGCGGGCCGGCCTGGCCGAACACGGCGTTGTCGGCCGCGATCGTGAAGTCGCAGCAGTAGGCCATGTGGTTGTGACCCGCGAGGCAGTAACCCTGCACCTGCGCGACGACGGGCTTGCGCGACATGCGCATCAGGCGGTTGTGCGGGTAGCGGTTGTAGAAGGCCTCGCGCAGCCCCCAGCGCTCCCAGGCCACGTCGCCACCCGCTCCGAAGTGCTTGCCCCTGGCGGCCACGATGATCACGCCGACCATCGGGTCGTGGTTGGCGTCGTAGAAGGCGCGGAACATCTCGTCGACGGTCGCCAGCGTCAGCGTATTCATCTTGTCGGGCTTGTTCAGCGTCACGCGCGCCACCGCGCCACCCAGGCGCGCGTGGGATTTCTTCTCGTAGAGGATCTCGACGAAGTTGTCGAGTCCGTCGCCACCCGGCGAGGACCACGCGCTCCAGCTCGACGTCGCTTCGGACTCGCTCATCTGCCACCGCCTGTCATGATAATGGTTGTCGCTGCGCCCGGCTCAGGGTATCGCGCCCGCGGCCTTGAACGCCTCGATCTCGTCCCAGGAGTATTCGAGCAGGTCCATCATCAACAGTTCGGTGTCCTGCCCGAGCTGCAGACCCAGCGTGTTCACTTCGCCCGGCGTCTTGGACAGCGTGACGGGAAGTCCGCGCACCTCGACCTCGCGCTGGACTTCCTCGCAGTAAGCCTTCAGCAGGTAGTCGTTGTCCCAGGCCTGCGGGTCCCTGACCACGTCGGCCAGCGTGTTGATCGGCGCGGCGACGATGTCGCGCGCCACACAGCGCTGCAGCAGCGTGTCGTGATCCAGTGCCGCGGCCAGCGCATCGAACTCCGCGATCAGCTCGGCGTTGTTCACCGCGCGGCCCTCGGCGCTCGCGAAGCGCGGATCCTCGACGAGGGCCCCGTCGCCCAGCGCCTCGCACAGCAACCGGAAGCGCGCGTCCTCGTTCGGCTCGCAGACGTACACCCACTTGCCGCGGGTCTGGTACAGGTTCCACAGCGGGTTCGCCGCCTCGCGGCGCGAGTGCTGCAGGGCGCGATCGCTGTTGCCCGCGAGGAAGGACTGCAATTGCGGCGCGGCGAGAAACAGTTGCGCGCCGTAGAGCGAGGCATCGATGCACTGCCCGTGACCCGCGCGGTTGCGCTGGTAGAGCGCCGTCACGATGGCGAAGGCCGACATGATGCCGCCGTAGGCGTCGCCCGAGCCCATGCCGAGGTAGATCGGCGGCTGCCCCGGTTCGCCGAGGTGGGCCATGATGCCGGTCAACGCCTGCACGGTCATGTCGAAGGCAGGGCGCGAGGCGCCGCCGAAACGGCCGTAGCCGGTGTTGGTGGCGTAAACCAGCCGCGGATTGATCTCCCGCAGCCGCTCCCACGACAGGTTCCAGCCATCGAGCATCGCGGGCGTGAGGTTCGAGAGGAACACGTCGGCCTTCTCGACCAGCCGGTACATGATCTGCTGGCCCTCGGGCTTGCGCAGGTCGATGACCAGGCTCTTCTTGTTGCGGTTGTTCACCAGGAAGTACTGGTTCCAGTCGCCGATCTCCAGCGACTTGATGCTGCGCACGCCGCGCGCCTGGTCGCCGCCCTGCGGCCGCTCGACCTTGATCACCTCGGCGCCGAAGTCCGCGAGATACTGCGCCGACACGGGACCCTGGAACCACACCGTCAGGTCGATGACGCGGATGCCTTCGAGTGCTCTGGTCACCTTGCCCTCCCGCGCTCAGGCGACGACGCCGGAGGCGCCGAGTTCGTGAATGGTTTCCACCGGGTAGCCGAGCAGCCCGTGGAGCACGTCGAGCGTGTGCTGCCCGACGCAGGGCGCGAGACTCGCGAGCCGCGCCGGGCTCTCGCTCATGTAGATCGGGAATCCGAGGCTCTTCACGCGCCCGAAGCTCGGATGATCGAGCTCGACGACATAACGGTTGGCACGCGCCACCGGATCGCTCGCGGGGTAATCGAAGCGCTCGATGATATCCGCCGACATGCCCCTGGCGGCGAACAGCGCGCGCCAGTGATCGGCACTCTCGCGCGCGAAAGCCTCCTCGAACGCGTGTATCAGCTCGATCCGGTTCAGATCGCAACGCTTCTCGTGGGTGTCGAAGCGCGGATCCGCGGCGTCCAGCCCGGTGATCGCGGCGAGATCCGGCCACCACCGGTCAGTGTCGGGCATCGTGAGCGTCACCCAGCGTCCGTCGGCACTGGCGTAGAGCGAGCCGGACATCGGGTTCGAGACGTCCAGACGCGAAATCGGATTGAGCAGCCGGTCGCCCGAGCCGATCGCGAGAAAAGCCTGCAGGTCGAGGCTCGCGCCGTACATGTTGCCGGCGAACAGCGAGGTGTCGACCTGCTGTCCCTCGCCGCTTTGCTGGCGATGCAGCAGCGCGGTGACGATGCCGAAGGCGAGCAGCACGGCCGCATGCATCGCACCGGCCCCGGTGTAGACCGGCGGCTCGCCCGGCTGCTGCACGATCGGCATCATGCCGGTGCGCGCCGCCGCGAGCTCGTCGATCGCCGGAAGATCGCGGTCCTTGCCCTTGGGCCCGAAGCCCGAGACACGCGCCACGACGATATCCGGGCGCCGTGCGCAGGCAGCGGCGTAGTCGAGCCCGCGCGCGGCGAGCTCCGCCAGCGGCCAGTCGGTCAGGATCACGTCGCAGCGCGCCACGAGATCCTCGAGCACCGCGCGGCCGCGCTCCGTGGCGCCGTCGAGCGCGATGCTCTGCTTGTTGCGGTGGATCAGGTCGGCCTCGTGATTCCACGTCCCGGCGCGCGCGCCGCTTGCGTCGGCGCCGTCGCCCTGCGCTGACGCGCCCACCGGCTCGAGCCGGATCACGCGTGCCCCGAAATCGCCGAGGAAGGCCGCCGCCATCGACGATGCGAAGCCGCGCGTCACATCGAGCACCACGATATCGTCCAGCGCACCACTCATGCCCGTCACCCGTAGCTGTGCATCACCAAGCTTGCTGGCTGGTATCCTAATCGCTGCGCCGGATCCGGCCCGTTCCGCAGCGCATCAATTCCGGCCTTAGCGATTTCATTTCAGGACATGCAAGCCGGGCGTCCGGGCGGCGCTGGCGGTGAAGCGCAGACATCGGGAGCGTATCCCGATGCAGCGTCGCCCGCTCAATCCCGGGCATCCCGCGCAAGCTCCGCCTTGACCACGCGGCGCAACAGCTTGCCGGTCTCGTTGTAGGGCAGTTCCGGCCAGAACTCGATGCGCTGCGGTACGCGGGAGGAACGCAGTCGATCCTTCACCCAGCACTGCAGCGCGCCGGCGTCGGCCTGCGCACCGGCCTTGAGGACCACGGCGGCCGCCACCGCCTCGCCCCATTGCTCGTCGGCGATCCCGACCACCGCGGCATCGGCGACGGCCTCGTGCTCGAGCAGCACGTCCTCGATCTCGCCCGGCGACATGTTCTCGCCACCACGCACGATCACATCGTCGGCGCGCCCTTCGAGAAACAGGTAACCGTCGGCATCCATGCTGCCCGCATCGCGCGTGGGGAACCAGCCGTCACGATCGAGCGCGCTGCCTCGCCCCGCGTACTCGCCGGAAACCTGTTCCCCGCGCACGTAGATCTCGCCGCGCTCGCCGGGTCCGAGCACCTGTCCCTCCTCGGAGCGGATCTCGATCGCGACGCCCGGCAACGCGCGACCGACCGAGACCAGCCGGCGCCGCACGGCGGGATCATCGCTGGCCACGGCGTCACGGTGGTCCTGCGGACCGAGAACGGCGATCGTCGAGCTGGTTTCGGTGAGCCCGTAGGCGTTGGTGAAGTCGGTGCCGGGGAACAGCGTCATCGCGCGCTCGATCACCGCCAGCGGCATCTTTCCGCCACCGTAGGAGATCGCGCGCAGCCGCGGCAGCTGCGCCGACACCGCGCCGTCGAGCGCCTCGACGATGCGCGCCAGCATGGTCGGCACGACGAAGGCATTGCTCACCTGGTGGCGGCGCGCGAGTTCGAGCCAGGCCTCGGGCGTGAAATTGGCCAGCTGCACCACCTTGCGGCCCGAATACACCGAGCTCAGCAAAGCGGCTATGCCCGCCACATGATAGGGCGGCACGCACACCAGCGCCGCGTCCTCCTCGGCGGCCGAGCAGAATTCCACCGAGCCCAGGATGTAGGACACCAGGTGCTTCTGGCGCAGGATCGCGGCCTTGGGCACTCCGGTGGTGCCACTGGTGAACAGCAGCACCGCGATGTCCTCGGCGTCCATGGACCACTCGGGAGCCGCAGTGGCACCGCTGCGCGCCGCGGCGAGGAATTCCTCGCGCGTCTGCACCACCACGCCCTCGCGCCCGGCGAAGGCCGCGGCGCGCTCGGGGCTCGCCACCAGCACGCAGGGCGTCACGCGCTCGAGCAGCGCATCGATCTCGGGCCCGGTGAGCCGATAGTTGATCGGCACGTAGGGCATGCCGGCCCAGGCACTGGCGAACAGGCCCACCGGGCAGGCGAGCGAGTTCTCGTCGAGCATCGCGAGGTGCTTCCCGCCCGAGGCCAGCAGCATCGCCGCGGCGCTTCCCGCGGCATCGAACAGCGCCTGGTATGTCAGCGCGTCGCCGCCGTTCACGAAGGCGGTGCGCTCGCCGGAACCCGCCGCCGCCATCTCCAGCAACATCATCATGTTCATGCGCTTGCGGCCCTTCTCCCGATTCGCAGTTCAGTTGCCGCGCGCCGCGCGGATCAATGACCATACCTGGTGCGGCGACGCAGGCGTCTCGCGCACCATCGCGCCGAGCGGCGCAAGGGCATCGTTGATCGCGCAGATCACCGCGGCGGGCGTGGTGTGGATCGCTCCCTCGCCGCAGCCCTTGGCGCCGAGCGGCGCGAACGGCGACGGAGTCACGAGCGCCGCCTTCTCGGTCATCGGCACTTCGTTGATCGTCGGCATCAGGTAGTCCATGAACGTGGATACCAGCGGTTGTGCGTTCTCGTCGTAGACGTACTGCTCGAGCAGCGCGGCGCCCACGCCCTGCGCCACACCGCCCTGGATCATGCCCTCGACGGTCGCCGGGTTGAGACGGGTACCGCAGTCATCGGCGATGAAGTACTTCAGGATGTCGGTCTTGCCGGTCTCGGGGTCCAGCTCCACCAGCACCACGTGACAGGCGTTGGCCGCCGTGAGGTAGCTCTTGCAGCGTCCGTCTTCGTCCGGTGCGGTGCGCCCCGGCGCGGTCCACACGCTGGTCGTGGAGGCACTCGCCTCCATCCCGGGCGGCAGCAGGTCGCTGCGCGAGAGCAGCGCGCCGACGACCTGCGCCATCGGCATCTGCGCACCTGGCACGCCCCTGACGCGCAGCATCCCGTCCATCAGCTCGACCTGCTCGAACGGCGCCTGCAGCAGCACCGCCGCCACGCGGCGCAGCTTCTCGGTGATCGTGTGACAGGCGCCCAGGATCGCGCCGCTGATCGCCACGCCGAGACGGCTGCCGCCGGGCCCGAAGTGCGGCGGCGCGTTGTCGGTGTCGGCATAGACCACGCGCACCGCGCTCATCTCCACGCCGAAGTAATCGGCCAGCAGCTGCGCGGCCAGCGTGTACTGGCCCTGCCCCTGCAGGTTGAAGCCCACGCGCACGGTGATCTCGCCCATGACGTTGATGCCCAGCGACACGCCCTCGGGCACGCCGACACCGGGCACGCCGACCGTGGCGTAGGCGTTCCAGTCGAACACCCCCGGTTCGATGGTGCTGGCGACGCCGATGCCCACGAGGCGGCCCTCGGCGCGCGCCCGCGCCTGCTCCTCGCGCAGGCGCCGGTAATCGGCCATCTCGAGCACCTTGTCGAGCGCTGCCTCGTAGTTGCCGCTGTCGTACTCGTTGCCGCTCGGGATGGTGTAGGGGAACTGGTCGGGGCGGATGTAGTTGCGCCGGCGTATCTCCGCGGTGTCCAGGCCGAGGCCGCGCGCGGCGATGTCCATCAGCGATTCGAGCACGAAGTTGTGCGGCGGCGGACCGTAGCCGCGGTAAGGGTAGGACGGCGCGCGGTTGGTGCTCACCACCTTCACGTCGTACTGCGCCGCCTCGATGCGGTAGCAGCCGGTGAAAGCTGCCAGCGGCTTCGCCACCGAGATCGTGCCGTAACCCTCCGCGCTCGCGCCCTGGTCATCGAGCAGCTTCACGCGAAAGCCGGTGACCGTGCCGTCGGCCTTGACCGCCAGCGCCGCGTCGTAATAGCGGTCCCAGGACTGGCTGCCGCCGGCCAGCAGGTATTCCATGCGGTCTTCGATGTACTTGACCGGGCGCCCGCCGGCCTTGCGCGACAGCAGTGCCGCGATGTCGGTGCCCCTCGGGCCGCCCTTGCCGCCGAAACCGCCACCCTGCGGATGGCTGATGATGTTGACCTGGTTCGCGGCCAGCTTCAGCGTGTGCGCGCGCCCGAGCGCCATGAAGCTCGGTGTCTGGTAGGCGCCGTGGCAGGTCAGGCGGTCCTGCACCAGGTCCCACTGGCAGACGCAGCCGAAGGTCTCGGTGGGATTGGCGCCGACGCGGTTCCAGCGGAACTTCGCGCTGAACACCTGGTCGGCCGCGGCGAACACGCCGTCGATGTCGCCCCAGGTGAAGGCGCGATCCAGCATCAGGTTGGTGCCGTTCTCCTCGTAGAGCAGCGCGCTTCCCGGGTCGGTCGCCACGCAGGGATCGGCCACCACCGGCAGCAGCTCGTACTCCACGTCGATCAGCTCGCAGGCGTCTTCGGCGATGTAGCGGCTGCTGGCGGCGACCGCGGCCACCGGCTCGCCGACGAAGCGCGCCTTGCCCACCGCTAGGCTGTAAGGACCCCAGCCCGCGGGTGCGGTCACCATCGGGTTGCACCAGCGCTCGAGGTCGGTGCCGGTGAGCACCGCGGCAACGCCCGGGTGCGCTTCGGCCCGGCTGGTGTCGATGCGCACGATGCGCGCATGCGGATGGGGGCTGCGCAGGATCGCGCAGTGCAGCATGTCGGGGAGCGTCAGGTTGTCGATGAATTCCGCGCGGCCCGTCACCAGCGCACGATCCTCGACACGCCGGACCTCCTTGCCCACGAAACGACGTGCGGTGGTCGGCAGCTCATCCAGCGAGGTGGGTATTCTGGTCGTCATGGCTTGTCCCCTGGCGGTTTGGTGCTCACTCGGCCTGCGCTGCGGCGCCCGCGCGCAGCCTGGCGGCCGCGAGTCGCACCGATTCCATGATGCTCTGGTAACCGGTGCAGCGGCACAGGTTGCCGCCCAGCGCCTCGCGGATATCCTCGTCGCTCGGATCCGGGTGATCGCCGAGGAATTCCACCGTGGTCATCAGGAAACCCGGGGTGCAGAAACCGCACTGCAGCCCGTGCTTCTCGATGAACGCTTCCTGGATGGGGTGCAGCCCGTTTTCATCCTGCAAGCCCTCGACCGTCCGCAGTTCGGCACCGTCGGCCTGCACCGCGAGCATCAGGCAGCTGCGCACCGCCTTGCCGTCCTTGATGATCGTGCAGGCGCCGCAGACACCGTGTTCGCAACCCACGTGCGTGCCCGTGAGGCCGAGCTCGTGGCGCAGGAAATCGACGAGCGTCATGCGCGGCTCGATCTCCCGTTCGTACGCCTTGCCGTTCACGCTGAGCCGCACCGTGTGTTGCTGCGCCATGGTCAGTTGCCTCCGTCTGTGCAATCAGTGCAATAAGCCCGCATCGTCATGATCACGGCCGCGCGCGCGACAGCGCCTCGGCCAGGCCGCGCGCCACCATCACCGAAACGAGGTGGCGGCGGAAATCCGCCGAGGCGTGCACATCGGCGAGGGGTTCCTCGACCTCGGCGGCCCCGGCGAGTCCGGCCTGCCGGAACAGCGCCTCACCCGGCGCCTGCCCGAGCACGAGCTGCTCCGCCGAGGCCAGGCGCACCGCGGTGGCGTTCACGCCGAACACCACGATGCGCACGTTGCCGATGCGACCGCCCGCGAGCGCGAGCAGGACCGCGGCGCCGGCAAGCGCGAAGTCGCCCTTGCGCCGCGAGACCTCGCTGAAGGACCAGCCGGTGCCCGCGGCCAGCACGGGCATGCGCACCTCGGTCAGGATCTCGCTGGACGCGAGGTCCGTGGTCAGGTAGGTCACGAAGAAATCACGCGCGGCGATCGTGCGCTCGCCCTCGGGCCCCACCGCCTTCAGCTGCATGTCCAGCGCGATCGCCGCGGCCGGGTACTCCGCGGCCGGATCGGCGTGCGCGAACGAACCACCGACGGTACCCTGGCTGCGGATCTGGCGGTGACCGATGTTGAGCGTCGCCGCATGGAACAGCGGCTGGCGCTCGCGCACGAGCGCCGAGTCCTCGGCGGCGCGCTTGGTGGCCATCGCGCCGATCGCGATCGTCTCGCCCTCGTCGCGAATGTAGTCGAGCGCCCCGAGCCTGCGCAGGTCGACCAGCACGTCGGGACGTGCGACGCGGATGCTGAGCATCGGCATCAGGCTCTGGCCGCCGGCGAGGATCTTGGCTTCGACGCCCTCCTCCTCGAAGCGGGCGAGCAGCGCAATCGCCTCCTGCAGGGACTCGGGTGCGTAATAGTCGAATGGCGCCGGCTTCATCGCGATTACCCGTTGTTGGCTGTGACAGCTGACTTCGATCGCATTCTAAGCGCTGTGCCGACTGCACCACCAGTTGCCGCGAATCAAATCAGGCCGATCGGATCTCATTTCCGGTCAGGCCCGCGATACGGCGCCACAGCCGGTTTCAATTGCGCCGGGGAGCGATTAGATTCTGGCCGTGAGAGACGCACATCCACCTTCCGGGAACTCCGACATGCGCAATCCACTGCATACCAAACTCTGCGACCGGCTCGGCATCGAGTACCCGGTCGTTGCATTCACGCACTGCAAGGACGTGGCTGTTGCCGTCATCAACGCGGGCGGCTTCGCGGTGCTCGGCGAGGCGATGCACCCGCCCGAGCACATTGCCGCCGACATCAAGTGGATCCGCGACCGCGTGCACGGCAAGCCCTTTGGCATCGACCTGGTGCTGCCGGCCTCGGTACCAGAGGAAAAGAGCCTCGAGGAGCTCTACGCGATGATCCCTCGCGAGCACCGCGAGTACACCGAGATGATCAAGCAGAAGTACCAGGTGCCGGATCCGAAGGAGAAACTCGAGATCTCGAACTGGGGCGGGCTGGACCAGAAGCGTTCGCTAGACCAGCTCGAGGTGCTGTTCGACGAGAAGGTGCCTGTCATCGCCTCCGGCCTGGGTTCGCCGGAGTTCATGCTCAAGCGCGCTCACCAGCTGGGCATCCAGGTGTGGGGCCTGGTCGGCAAGCCGCGCCAGGCGAAAAAGCAGATCGCCGCCGGCACCGACGTGATCATTGCCCAGGGCTACGACGCCGCCGGGCACACCGGCAACATCGGCACGTTCTCGATCGTGCCCCAGGTGGTCGACGCCGCGCGCAGTTCCGGTGTACCCGTGCTCGCCGCGGGCGGCGTGACCACGGGACGTCACCTGGCCGCGGCTCTCGCGCTGGGCGCCGACGGCGTGTGGACGGGATCGCTGTGGCTCGCCTCGCGCGAGTCCGACGTGAACCTGCCGATGAAGGAGAAGCTGATCGAGTCGAGCGCGGACGACACCTCGTATTCCGACTGCATCTCGGGCTACACGATGCGCACGATCCGCTGCCCCTGGCACGTGGAGTGGAGCCGCGAGGATGCCCCGCGCGCGCTGAAGCCACCGTTGCAGATGCTGCTGTCGAACGAGTACATCACCGGGGCGAACGATTACCTGCGCAAGGACCTGATGACCGAGGCCGCCGGACAGGGCATCGACTACGTCACCGAGATGAAGCCGGCGCGCCAGATACTCTCCGACATCGTGGAGGAAGCGCTCGATGTCTTCGACCGCTTCGCGGCAGATGACGACGGCTGAGAGCGGCGACGGCGCGCCGTTTCGCGCCGGCTTCGACGCCGCGCGCGCGGGCAGGCGCGCCGGGTGCGACGGCGGTGCCGCCGTCGCCGGGACCCGCTTCGCGGGTCGCCAGTTCTTCGCCGGCACGCTCACCGGCGACTACCGGGACTTCGGCGACTATCCGTGGCGCTGGTACCTGATGAGTTCGCTGAGCCACGCCCCGGATGGTTATCCGCACGCCACCGTGTGGTGCGAGGCGGGCAGCCTCGAGATCGAGGACGACCCCGGCGGAGAATAGATACGGGAGCCGGCCCCGGCCGGCAGGAACGCTGCGGCCCGGACCGGGCCGGAGCAACGCAGGGATTCAGGGATTACGGGAGACAGACATGCGAATCGTGGTGTGCATCAAGGAAGTGCTGGATCCCAGCGCCGTGAACAACTACGCGCTCGCCGGCAGCCTGAAGATCGCGGCCGACGGCAGGACGCTCGACGTGCCCGGGATACCGCGGCTGATCAACGCCTACGACGAGCAGGCGCTGGAGGCGGCGTTGCGCCTGCGCGACGCGGGGTGCGAATGCCGCATCACCGCGGTCTCGATAGGGCGCGAGCTGCAGGATCCGCTCAAGCACTGTGCGGCACTCGGCGCCGACGAGATCGTCTCCATCGGGGCGGATCCCGGCGCGCTCGATCATCACGTGGTGGCGAACATCCTCGCGGCCTACATCCGCTCCAGCGGGGGTGCCGACCTCGTCCTTTGCGGTCGCCAGGCCTCGGACGACGACCAGGGTGTGGTGCCGGCGCTGCTCGGCGAGGCGCTCGACATGCCGGTCGCGCCGATCGTGCGCGCGCTCGCGCTGCAGGACGGACGTCTGCGGGTCACGCGCGTGACACCGGACGGCGACGAAGTGCTGGAAGGGGCGCTGCCGGCCGTGGTGACGATCAGCAATGAACTGGGAGAGCCCCGCTTTCCCAGCGCGCGCGACAAGATGGCGGCACGCAAGAAGCAGGCGGTCGAGGTGGCGCTGGCCGATCTCGGCCTCACGGACGAACAGCTCACCCCCGGGGTGGTGCTCGCGAAGCAGTACCTGCCCGAGGTCCACGGGCACTGCGAGTTCATCGAAGGGGCGCCTGCCGCTGCGGCCGCCGCGCTGATCGGCAAGCTGCGTGCCGACAAGCTGATCTGAGCGCCCGTGCGGGATCCGCGGGAATCAGTTCCCGCGGAACACGGGCTTGCGCTTCTCGAGAAAGGCCGTGGCGCCCTCCTTGGCGTCGAAGGCCGAAGCCACCATGGTTCCCACCGCCGCCTCGTAGTCCAGGATGTCCTCGAGGGTGGTGGTCTGCGCGCGGTAGATGAGCCGGCGTGCCATGTCGACGGCCACGCTGGCGCGACTAGCGATGGTGCGCGCATAGTCGAGCGCCGCCTCGAACGCCTTGCCCTCCGGCACGAGTTCGTCGAGCAGGCCGATGGCCCTGGATTCCTCGGCGTTCAGTATCTTCGCCGTCTCGACCAGCATCAGCGCGTTGGACAGGCCGACCAGGCGCGGCAGGAACCATGACACGCCGCAGTCGGGCGACACGCCGACATTGGTGAAGATCGCCGACATCCGCGTCGTGGTGTCGCCGAAGCGGCGGTCGCAGGCCATCGCATAGCCGAGCCCGGCGCCGACCGCCGCGCCGTGGATAGCCGCGATCACGGGCTTGTCCAGCGCGACCATCTGGCGCACCACGTCCACGAAGGGTCCACCGGGGGTCTTGCGCTGGGAGCGCGCCATGGGGCGCGAGGGATCCGAGGTGCCCGGCATCGGGCGCTCGCTGTCGCCGGAGATGAACTCCAGGTCGCCGCCGGCGCAGAAGGCGCGCCCGGCGCCGTGCAGCAGCACCACGCGCACCGCGTCGTCGTCGCGCAGCCGGTAGAGCAGCCGCGAGAGCTCCTCGGCAAGGTCCCAGCTGATCGCGTTGAGCTTGTGCGGTCGGTTGAGCGTGATGATGCCCACCCCGTCCTCGATCCGGAACAGCAGCATGTCTTCTTCCCGGGCCATCGGAAGTTCCCTCCTGGTCGATTTGCGGATATCAGCGGAAGTTCGGAATGATCTCGCTGTCGTACCATTCCACCCATTCCAGGCACTGGTCGACGGCATCGACGGGCGGCGTCATGACCTGCGCCACGGTGGCGCCGGCCTTCTGCAACTCCTCCAGCTCGAACAGGATCCTGTCGCGGTCCATCACGATCTCCGTCTCGCCCTTCTCGGCGTGCGAATAGTCCTCGACCTTGTATTCCGTGGTCGGCATCACGATCTCGAAGCGATCCTTCTTCTCTTCCCAGGCCGGCTGCGTGCGCATGAAGTCGATGCAGCGCCTGAGCTCGTCCGTGGTGATGAGCCAGGGGATCCAGCCGTCGCCGATTCGCACGGCGCGCTTCATTGCGATCTCGGTATTGCCGCCGATGAAGATCGGCGGGTAGGGCTTCTGCACGGGCTTGGGCTCCATGACGATCCCCTTGAAGCTCACGTACTTGCCCTCGAATACCGGGCTGTCCGAGGTCCAGCATTCGATCATCGCGCGCAGGTACTCGTCCGTGATCCACCCGCGCTCCTCGAACGGTATCCCGAGCACCTCGAACTCGCGCTGCAGGTGACCCGGCGCCGCGCCCAGCGTGAAGCGCCCGCCGGCGATGAACTCCATCGTCGCGATCTGCTTGGCCAGCAGCACCGGGTTGCGATACGGCACCACCAGCACGTAGGTGAGCATGTGGATGCGCTCGGTCGCGCCGGCCAGCACCGCGCAGGCCGTGATGCCCTCCGGGAAACGCCGCCCCATCACGTCGACCATCCCGTCGGGCATGAAGAGGTGCTCCGGCACCGTCAGCCAGTCCCAGCTCAGGCGGTCCGCCTGCCGGGCGAAGCGGAGGATGTCCTTGCCGGTCGCGCGCACCTCCCACGGCGCCATCGCGGGCGGGTAGTTCAGCAGACCGGGTACGGATAACGCGAATTTCATGATGTGCTTCCTTCAACTCAGCGATAGGACCGGCGTTGCCTGCCGGTCGCGGAGGCCTCACGCCGCCGCGACCGCGCGCCGCCACTAGTAGATGACCTTTTCTTCCACGAGCTGCCGGTAGCGCTCTTCCGGCATGCCGAGGATGTCCCTGAACACGCGCTCGTTGTCGCGCCCGATCACGGGCCCCGGCTGGATATCGGGCACCGTGCGACTGGTCTTCACGTAGGCGCCGTAGATGGTTTCGCGGAAACCCAGCGGATGCGTCACCTCGATGAACGTGCCGCGCGCCCGGTAGTGCGGATCGGTGAGCAGGTCCGCGACATTCAGCACCGGCGCCGCGGCGACACCGTGCGCCTGCAGCATGGCGGCGAGCGCACGGTCGTCGAAGCCGGCGGTCCAGGCCGCGAGCCCCGCGTGCAGTTCGTGGATGTGCGCCACGCGCAGCGCCGTCGTCGCGAAGCAATCCAGCGCCGCCCACTCCGGGCTGCCCATCGCGCGCACCAGCGCCTGCCACTCGGCATCGCTCGGCACCGCGATGCTGATCCAGCGGTCATCGCCCGCGCACGGGAACACGCCGTGCGGCGCGGCCGCTGCAAGCGGGTGCTCGTTGCCCTTCGGTCCGCCGACGCGCCCGTTCAGCGCGTAATCCATGTACGCGGGTCCGACCATCTGCATGATGGCTTCCTGCTGCGAGAAATCGATGTGCTGTCCCTCGCCGCTGGCGTCGCGATGGTGCAGCGCTGCCAGGATGGCAAAGGATCCGAAGATGCCGACGAAGGGATCCGAGAATGCGTTCTCCACCGGGATCGGGCCACCCCCCTTGTAGCCGACGAGACTGTCCAGCCCGGTGGTCGAGGTGACGCTGAGTCCGTAGGTGCGCACCTCGCGCAGCGGCCCGTAGAGGCCCGCCGCCGGCATCGAGAACATCACCAGGTCGTGCTTGACCTCGCGCAGCCGGGCGTAGCCGAGGCCGAGCTGCTCCATCACGCCGGGACCGAAGTTCTCGATCACCACGTCCGCCTGCGCAATCAGCTCGAGCGCCAGTCGCTTCGCCTCCGGCTGCTTCAGGTTCAGCGATACCGAGCCGTTGCCCGCCCAGCAGGCGTGGTTGGACAGGCTGCGGTCGGGGCCCGGCACGCCTTCGGCGAAGGGCGGCAGGTTGCGCGTCATGTCGATGCGCGCACGCGACTCGATCTTGAGCACCTCGGCACCGAGGAAACCCAGTGTCTGCCCGGCCACCGGGCCCGCCCAGACCCAGCCGAAATTGATCACCCGGATGCCCTTCAGGGGCAATGCGCTGGCCATGTGATGTTCTCCGCGCGCCCGGCGCGCTCAGTTCCCTGCCGCGTCGTGCGTCGGCGCTTCGCTTGCTGCCTCGTCCCGTGCGGCGATCTCTCGCAGCACCTGCGCCGTGTGCTGCCCGAGCAGCGGCGCCGCCGTTCGCGGGCCACCGGGCGAGACCGGCAGCTTGAAGGGCGCCCCCAGTGTGCGCACGGTTCCGAGCACGGGATGATCGATATCGACGAAGTAGCCACGCGCGGCGAGGTGCGGCTGCTCCGCGGCCTCGGCCACCGTGAGCACGGCCGTCACCGGGCAACCCGCGGCCTGGCATTTCTCCATGATTTCCATCTTGCCGTGCTGCATCGTCCATTCCTCGATGAACGAGTAGATCAGGTCGGCGTTCTGCGCGCGCTGGAACATGTCCTGGAACAGCTCCAGATCCGCCCATTCCGGATCGCCCATCACCTTGCGCAACCCGTTCCACTGCCCCGGCTCCAGCGCCAGCATCCAGACGTGGCCGTCCTTGCAGGGCATGATGGTCGCCGGCGCACCCTGCGGCATCCCCACGCCGGTGCGCTTGTCGAACTTGCCGTCCTGCGCGCAACCACCGATGTTCTGCCCGCCCACGAAGGCGGCCGCGATGGCCTCTGCGGTCGACACGTCCAGCTGCTGTCCGCCACCCGCCTGCCGGCGACCGTAGACCGCGGCCAGTCCCCAGGCTGCCGCCGCCACCGCGCCGAAGTAATCGGCCGCGAAGGTGCCGTGCTCGAGCGGCGACTCCTGCGGGCGCCCGCAGTAGCGGCTGCTCGCGCCGGTGAGGTGGTACGCATTGAGATCGTGGCCGTTCCAGTCGCTGTAGGGACCGGTCTGGCCGAAGGGCGTGATCGACACCACGACCAGGTCCGGGTTCGCGGCGGCCAGGGTGGCATAATCCAGCCCCCAGGCGCGCATCTGCGCCGGCGGGTTGTTCTCGATCAGCAGGTCGGCCCACGCCGCGAGGCGCAGGAACAGCGCCCGGCCGGCCTCGGTGCCCACGTCACATGTGATGCCGCGCTTGTTGGTGTTGTTGATGAAGTACAGCCCGCTCTTCTCGGGATCCGCGACATCGCCGGGAAACGGGCCGGCTGCGCGCGCGGCATCGCCCCCGGGCGGTTCGACCTTGATCACGTCGGCACCGTAGTCGGCGAACAGCTTCGCGCAGAACGGCGCGGAAACCATCTGCCCGAAATCGATGACTTTGATACCCGCCAGTGCTCCGGCGCTCATGTGCATATCTCCCGCATTGCGCGCTCGTGCCGCGCGACCACCGCCAGCGACCGTGGCGCCCCGGCCAGGATGCTCACACCGCGAACGGATCTTCGATGGTACGACCCGTTCCGTCGAGCACCTCGGCGGCGATCAGGTCCTCGAGATAACGCGAATCCCACCAGTTCATCTGCTGCTGCTTGGCGCGGCGGAAGAACAGCTGGATGTCGTACTCCAGCGTGAAGCCGTAACCGCCGTGGATCTGCTCGCACTTGGCAGTGACGTCGCGGAAGGTGTTGCACGCGAACAGCTTCGCCATCGGCGCCAGACGCGCGATGGATTTGCCCTTGGTGTGCGCCCACGCGGCCTCGAGCACCAGGGTCTTGGCGCCCTCGATGACCGCGACCGCATCGGACATGTAGTGCGCCAGCGCCTGGAAGGAACCGATCGGCTTGTCGAACTGCACCCGGCCCTTGGAGTACTCGACCGTGATCTCCAGCGCGCGGTCGGCACCACCCACCGCCTGCGCGGCGAGCAGGATGATCCCCTCGTACATGCACGCCTCCCACGTCGCCCAGCCCGACTGCGGCGCGCCGAGCCGGTTCGCGGCGGGCACCACGACCCCGTCGAAGCGCACCTTGTACTGGGTATCCGAGGCCATCGACAGCTGCTGCTCCAG
>JAGPES010000327.1 GCA_018057015.1 Pseudomonadales bacterium
GCGGTGAACACCGCGGAGGTCGAGGTGATGGCGCCGTACGCCAGGATGAACTCGAGGCCGCCGTAACCGAGACGGTCGACCGCCTTGCCGGTCTTGCCGGTGCCCGTGGTGCCGACGGCGACGGGCGAGATGACACGCTGGACGCTGATGCCCGAGTGCATGTCGTTGCGCTGGATGCTCATGTCTGACTCCTGTCTTGAGCTTGGGGTTCCTGTCAGTCACAGGCCCGGCCTGTAGCCGGGCCCGTGATCAAGATCAGGAGAGCTTGAGGAACTTCACCGCTTCGGTGTTCAGCACGCCCCCGCCGACCCGACGGGTCGAGTAGAACTTGATGAACGGCTTCTCGGTGTACGGGTCGCGCATCGTGCGGATGCCGATCCGCTCGACGACCGTGTAGCACTCGGCGAAGTCGCCGAGGGCCATGGACAGCGACCCGGCGGCGGGCGCGGGCACGTCCTGGGACAGCATCACCTCGTAGCCGAGCAGCCGGTCGGGCACGCCCGCCTGCAGGCCCGGCTGCCACAGGTAGGCGTCCGAGGTCGCCTCCTTCAGCTTGCGGACCAGGGCCAGCATCTGCCGGTTGGTCAGCCAGCGAGCGCGGTTGAGGTACACCGGCTTGAACGCCGCGATCAGGTCGAGCAGCGGGTCGGCCTTGGTGGCACCGAACGCGCCGGACGCGCCGGACGCGACGTGCTCCATGGTGCCCCAGGCACGCGAGCCGTCGGCGGTCACCGCGGTCGTGTACTTGAAGAGCCCGCGAGGCTTGCCCACGCCGTCGCCGTTGCAGAACGCGTCCGCTTCGACCCGGGCGAACTTGTTGGCGATCTTCGCCGCGAGCCACGCCTCGATGTTGAACGCCGCGTCGTCCAGCAGACGCTGGGTGACCTTCGGCTGCGCGAACATCTCGTTCGCCTCGAGGCGCCACTTGCCGATCTGCGGCGTGTTCGTCTCGCTGCGCGAGCCGGTCTCCGAGACCCACCCGCCGCTGGACGCCTCGCCCAGATCCTCGATGCCCTCGAGATCGTTGCCCGAGATCTGCACCACGCTGAACATCGAACGCAGCGGGGTGAGCTCGTACACGCGATCGACGATGCGGCCGACCATCGGGGCCGGCAGCATGAAGCCGCCGTCCGGGTCGACGCCCGCGGACATCGCCTTGGTCTCGTCCTTGCCGAGGGTCGCCTCGCCGCCGCGCACGAACTGCAGGAACGCGCCCTTGTAGGCCTTGTACTCCTCGGGCGAGACGTCGGCGCTCAGCGCTCCGGGGCGGTTGGCCGCACGCCGGTACTCGTTGAACGACTTGGTCTCGTCGCGCAGGGACTGCTCGGCCTTCGGGTCGGCCCCGAGGTTGGCGCGCGCCGCGGCGAGCGACTGCTCGACGGAGTTGACCTGGGCCTTGATCTCGTCGATCACGCCCATGCGCTCGTCCATCTTCGCCAGCTTCGCGTCGAACTCGGCGGTCGACTTGCCGGCCTCGATGGCCGCGAGACGCTGGTCGTTCGTCTTGCGGTACTCGTGCCAGGCGGTTCCCTGCTCCTCGAGCAGGCGCTTGATTTCACTCATGTCCATGATGGACTCCTTCAGGGTTTCAGCAGACTGACGTTCCGGCGGATGAGTCCCGCCAGATCCTCGAGGTTCGACGGCGGCTCACCCGACGACGGCTCCTCGTTCGCTTCTGCTGGCTCCCCCGAGCAGATGCGCTTGACGCAGGCGATCAGTCCGGTTGCCTCGCTCTTGGGCATCCCGTACCGCTCGCGCAGGTACTCCTCGAGCTCGCGAAGCGAAACCTTCGCCTCGTCGAGCGACTTGATCTGGCCGATCAGGGCGGCGGGGTTCGCGGGCTGGTCGACCAGCGACACCTCGAACAGCTTCACCTCCTTGATCACCCGTTTCGGCTTGCCGGGCTCGTTCGGGTAGTCGCTCTTGAGCGTCTTGAACCCGATCGACAGACCCTGCAGCGCGCCGCCCTTGGCGAGCGCGTAGTGGTAGCGGCCGGTCTCCGTGTCGAGGCCGAGGATCCGGCCCTTCACGTACAGACCCTTCGCGTCTTCCTCGACGCTGTCCCACACCCCGATGGGGCGCGGGTCGCCGAAGGCGTGCTGGATGTACATCGAGATCTTGCGGCCCTGCGCCGCGTACTCGGCCAGCGAATGCTTGAACGCGCCGGGCGCGATCGTGTCGCCGTACGAGTCGATGTTCCCGAACACCGAGCCGTAGCCTTCGAGCCCGCCCGTGGGCGTGTCTTCCTGGGCGAACTTCAGTTCGAGCGGAGCGAAGAACTTGTTCATGCTTGCGTTCCTGTGGATGCACCGGCCATCGGCTGCGGCACCTTCTGCGCCGGCTGCGTCTTGGCCTGTTGCACTTCGTCGGCGATGTCAGGAGACACCATGTTCAGCGGCACGGCGTACCGCTCCCCGCCGTCGTACGGGTTCATGTCTTCGAGATCGCGGATCTCGTTCGGGTTGATCGCACCGATTCCGTACAGCTTCGTGTAGAACTCGGCCCGGTCGGACGCAGCGCCGCGCAGCAGGCCCTGCGTGAAGAACTTCGTGTAGAAGCCGCGGCGGCGCTCTTCGGCCGTCAACAGGCCGGAGTTGGCGCTCGATTCGACGCGCTTGTACCAAGGCCCCATCGTGTGCACGACGTGGGCGAGGAACATCTGCTCGGCGCTGGCGTACGTGTTCGCCTTGTCGCCCGAGTAGCCGATCATGATCGGCATCACGCGAAACAGCCGACAGATCTCTTCGACCTGGAACTGGCGCTGTTCGAGGAACTGCGCGTCGTTGTTCGTCTGCTGCATCGGCATGAACTTCATGCCGTTGCTCATCACCCCGATCTTGCCGGCGTTGGCCGCCCCACCGAACGTCTCCTGCCAGGACTCACGCAGCGCATCACGCTGCTTCTTGTCCATCGGCTGGTCGGTCGTCAGGAAGCCCTGCAGCCGCACGCCGTTCTTGACCGACGACCCCGCGGTGTTCTGCTGCGCGACGGACAGGCCGATCGCCTCGCGCGCCAGCTTCACGCCATCGAGCCCCTGCCACCCGTTCCACGTCGGACCACGGACGTGCCAGAGCTCGGCGCTCGAGAGCTTGAAGTACTTCCCGTTCGGGAAGGTGACCTCGTACTCCATTCGCCACGACTCGGTGTTCAGGTCCGGGCAGACCCAGTGCGGCATCAGCGGCAGCAAGCCCACGATCTGGCCCTGCGTGCCGATGAGCTTGTACGCGTAGAAGTTGCCCGCGAAGACCAGGTGCATGCCGAGCATGTCCATGAAGTCCGTCGGGGACTGGAACGGGTTCGGCGAATCGTTCAGCAACGCGTACACCGGGTGCGTGGACGCCGGCAGCCGCTTGCCGTCCGCGCTCTGCATGAGCCGGAACGGGATCTGGAAGAGCCCTTCCGAGATCACCCGGGCGCACGCGAGTGCGGTCGACGCCTCCAGCGCGGTCTCGTGGTTCACCGAGGCGCCGGTCGACGTCTCGTAGCCGCCGTAGAGCTCGCGGAACAGGTCGAGGGTGGACATGGCGCCCTTCACCTCGACGAGCGGCATCTTCACGAGCTTGCCGAGCAGCGTTTCCGCCGACTCGGGCCCGCGCCGCTTGAAGAGGTTGCCCCAGAACGCCATCACCAAGCCTCGAAAAAGGTTTCAGCGAGCAAGTCCTTCTTGCTCACCGCGATGCCCAGAGCCATCGCCAACGCGACCATCGCGTCGATGCGCCCCGAACTCTTCTGCTTCTCGAACTTCCGGTTGCCTGCAGCGTCCTTGTGGACCCGCGCGTTGGCCGCGCACATCTGCAGCACCGGGTGCCCGCCGTGTCGCATCCGGCCGTTGACGAGCTCGGCCTCGAGCGTGTCGAGTGCCGGGCTCATGTCCTTGGTGCCCTGGCCGAACGGGACCAGCCGCTCCTCGAAGAAGTCCTCCGGGAGCAGCGCACCGAGCGAGGCCAGATCCGGATCGTCGCTGTCCTTGATCCGCTTGAGCGCGAGCTCGAAGGTGTCCATCCGCCACCGGTCGAACGCGACCGCGACGATCTGGCAGCGCCCGTACGTGCGCAGCATCCAAGCTGCGACGTAGTCCGGGTCCACGGAGCCGCCTGGCGTGGTGTGGAGCACGCCCTGCTTGACCCAGACGTCATACGGGGCGCGGTCTGCGTGCGCGCGATCCTTCACCCCGTCCTCCGGGGTGAAGCAATCGACCTTGACGTGGAAGATGTCCTGGTCGTCCTTCGCGACCGCAACGATCGCGGTGAGGTCGACACGGGACGACAGGTCGATGCCGAGGAAGATCGGACCGCCCTCGAAGAGGGTTTGGTCGATCACGCCAGCGTTTTTCTCCCAGACCGACTTGGTCACGAAGGGCGCGCGCATCTCGACTCGCTGGTTGAGCAGCAGGTT
>JAGPES010000017.1 GCA_018057015.1 Pseudomonadales bacterium
GATCGTAGAGGACGCCGACCATTCCTTCATGGGCATGGCCGGCCTCGGCGAGGACGAGGACACCTTCGCGCCGTTGCTGAAAGCCACGCCGCGGCGCGCGATCTGGCTCGGCATCAACCTGCTCACCGCGTTCATCGCCTCCTCGGTGATCAACCTGTTCGAACAGACCATCGACAAGGTGGTGGCGCTGGCGGTGCTGATGCCCATCGTCGCCAGCATGGGCGGTGTCGCGGGCAGCCAGACGCTGACCGTCGTCGTGCGCGGCATGGCGCTCGGGCACATCGAGCGCGGCAACACAGGCTGGCTGCTGAGCCGGGAACTGATGCTGGCGTGCATGAACGGCATGCTCTGGGCGCTGGTCTGCGCCGTTGCCGCGGTGCTGTGGTTCGGCGATTACCTGATCGGGCTCTGTATCGCCGCCGCGATGCTGATCAACCTGCTGGCGGCGGCCGCCGCCGGCGTGCTGCTGCCGATACTGATGCGCTCGCTCAGGATCGATCCCGCGCTGGCCGGCAGCGTGGTGCTGACCACGATCACCGACGCCGTGGGCTTCCTGTCCTTCCTCGGCCTCGCCACCCTCTTCTACGCCTGAGCAGGTCCGCCCGCATGAGCAGAAAGCCGGAACCCGACGACGAACTCCCGCCGAGCAAATCACGGCGCAAGCGCGAGCACCGCGCGCTGCAGGGGCTGGCCGAGGCGCTGATCGCGTTGCCGGAGAGCCGCTTTCGCCAGCTCAGGCTGGGCGAGCGCGCGCGCGAGGAACTGCTCGTGGCACGCGGCATGGGCGCCAGCGGCGCGCGCAATCGCCAGATCAGGCTGGTCGCGCACCTGCTCGAGGACGAGGACATCGAGGCGCTCGCGCGCCCGGTCACCGAGCTCTCGGCCGAGGCGCGCGCCGCGACCGCGTTGCACCATCGCGCCGAACGGCTGCGCGACGTGGTGCTGGAGAAGGGCCCGCTCGCGCTGGGCTTCCCGCTCGGCGCCGCCGACAGCGCACGCCTGACCGGATTGCGCACCGAGGCGCTCGCCCCCTTCGATGCCGCCCGCGCGCGCCACGCGCGGCGCGAGATCTACCGCGTCCTCCTCGCGCTGCTGTCGCCGCCGGGCACGTAGAAGCGCTGGTGCGCACGCACCGGCAGCCGCTCGCGCACGTCCCGCAGCAGCGCCGCGTCGAGCTCGGCCACGATCACCGCCTCGCCGCTCGCGGCGCTCGCCAGCACCCGCCCCCAGGGATCGATGATGGCCGAGCCGCCCCAGGTCTCGCGCGTGGCCGAATGCCGTCCGCCCTGGTCGGGCGCGATCACGTAGACCTGGTTCTCGATCGCGCGCGCCCGCAACAGCACGTGCCAGTGCGCCGCGCCGGTGACGCGGGTGAACGCCGAGGGCAGCGCGAGCACGTCCATCCCGCGCTGCCCCAGCGCGCGGAACATCTCGGGAAAGCGCAGGTCGTAGCAGACGCCCAGTCCGAGCATGCCGCAGGCGGTGGGCGCGCACACCAGGTGCTCTCCCGGGGCGTAGCTGTCGGATTCGCGGTAGCAACGCTGCGCATCCGGCAGCTCGACGTCGAACAGGTGGATCTTGTCGTAGCGCGCGAGCTCGCTGCCGTCCTCGCCGAACAGGAAACAGGCGGCGTGCGGGCGTTCGCCCGGCGCATCGCCCGCGACCGGGATGGTGCCGCCGACCAGCAGGATGCCGTGCTCGCGCGCGACCCCCGCGAGAAAGCTGCGCAGCGGTCCGCCGGGGTCGCGCTCCGCCACCGCGAGCGCACCCACGTCGGGGCTGCCGTAGCACGCGAAGGCCTCGGGCAGCACCACCAGGCGTGCGCCGCCGGCCGTGGCGCTCGCGATCAGCGCGCGCGCGCGCTCCAGGTTCTGCCCGACGTCCTCGCCGCTCACCATCTGCACGGCGGCAACGCGCACGCCGCTCACGGCTGCTCCGGCGCAGGCGGCGCGGCGGGTCCGTCGGCGGCGGGCGATGCCGCGTCGGGCACGGGTTCGCCGGCCGCCGGCGCGCCACGCTTGTCGTCCTGCCCGTCCTCGGTGTCGAACACCTTCACGAACTCGACCGCCGGATCGTCGAGCTTGCCGCGCACCGTGTAGATCGCGCTGGAGAACTTGCCCAGCTGGTCCTCGAAGATGCGGCTGGCGACGTAGACGCCCGCGGCCGCGGGCAGGCCGCCGGCAAGCGCCGCGAGCCATGGCAGGTTGCTGCCGATCGGCAGCGTCACGATGAGATCGGCGTCGATGGTCCGGGCGCGCAGATCGGAACGACCCGAAAACTTCATGCGCGCCGAGGGCCCCTCGAGCGTGATCGGTTCACGGGTGTGCGCGAAACCCTCTCCGACCTCGATCATTCCATTGAAGCGGTCGAAGGCCAGGCCGCTCTGGTAGAGATCCTTGAAGTCGAGCCGGATGCGCCGCAGCACTTCGTCGAAGTTCATCAGGCCGAGCGTGCGCATGAACGGATTGTCACCGCGTTCGAACAGCAGGCGCCCGTCACTCCAGGAGAAATCCAGCGTTCCGCTGACATTCGCCATCTCGAACTGCGCCGGGTTGCCGGGCCAGCTGAAGTCCACGTCGGCGCGCCCCTTGCGGCCCTCCAGCACGTTCGCATAACCCCAGGCCGCGAAAAACCGCTCGATGTCGTCGCTGCGCGCGCCGACCAGGAGCTCGCTGCGCGGTTCACCGGCGATCCAGCGCAGGCGAAAGCTGCCACCGCGGTCCTTGTCCATGCCGCCGAGACGCAGTCCGGGCAGAGTGGCACGCACGTCCGTCATCGCCAGCGCATCGACCTCGGACCCGATGCGGAACACCCACTCGCCGAGGTCCTTGTCGTCGAGTGCCGCGTGACGTACCAGCACGTCGGTGTCGGGCAGGCGCACGTCCTGCAGGCTGTGCCAGGCCTGCTCGTCGCGCGCCGGCGATGCCCCACCCGCGCCCTCCCCGTCGACAGGCGTCGCGGCGACGGGTCCGAGGAAAGCGCGCAGCTGCAGCCGGTCCAGCGTCAGCGCATACCGCGCCGCCGGGTCGGCGGGCAGGCGGAACTCGCCGCTCAGCGCATCGGAGGCGAAATCCAGCACGAAATCGCGCTCCGCCCAGCGCGAATCGACCCGCAGCGCGTGCAGTTCGGCACCGAGCAGCGTGGCCGATTCGAGTTCCAGCCCGGCAAGGCGCAGCACCGTGCGCGGCCCACCCCCACGGGTGGCATTGGCGGCCACCAGGTGCTGCACCGCCGCGATCCAGGCGCCGGCATCAGCCTGCGCCAGCCTGCCGCTGATGCGCAGATCCTCGCCGCCCGCCACCGGCTGCGCGCCCAGCGCGATCTCGCCGCTGAAGCTCCCCTGCGGGTCACGGTGCACGAGCGCCCAGAGCTGCGTGCCGAGCTGCAGGCTGAGGTCCGCGCCCGCGGCAACCGGCGACCAGCGCAGCTCGAGCGGCCACGTGTCGTCGGCCGCCTTCGCGAGCGGCGCGGGCAGCGTGCTGGCGGCGCCGGCGAGCGACGAACGCAGCACGAAGCCGAAGCCGTGCCCCGGCTGCTGGGCAATGTCCACGCGCAACGGCGCGACGCCGGAAAGGTACTCGTCGAGATCCCAGCCGAGCCACTCGGCCACGCGCGGCAGCTCCGCCGCGCCGTCGACCCGGATCGCGATGCGCCGCTCCGTCTCCCCCCCGGCGGCGCCGATGGCAGCGCGCAGCGGCCGTCCCCACAGCCTGCCGTCCAGGCGCTCGCTGTGCAGGCCGCGTTGCAGGTCGAAGCCGAGCCGCCCGTGCACGTCGTCGAATGGCAGCCGCAGCTCGGTGATGAGGAGGCGTCCACCCTCGATATCGGCCGCGAGATCGAGGCTGGAGGTCTGCGGCGTGAGCCGCCCACCCAGGGGCATGTCGAGCGCGAGCCGCAGCGCCATGTCGCCGCTGGCCTGCCAGCTGCGCAGCGCACCGCCCGTCAGCTTTGCCAGCGGCGAGGTGTTGACGACCCGCAGGCCGTCGGCGAGATCGCCCCCGAGCTCGACGCCGACGCGCAGGCGGCGCTCCTCGCGGCGCGGCAGCACCTCGACCGTCGCGTGGCGCAGCTCGCTCTGCAGCACGCGCCCGGAACCCGCCCACACGCGCACCCGCCGTTCGTCGATCAGCGCGCGCCCCGCCGCCCCGCTCACCGGCGGCCAGTCGGGATGGTAGGACACCGCGGCGTCGCGCCAATCGAGCCCGAGCTGCATCGCATACGAGAACGGACGATCCGGACGACTGAATACCGCGTGATAGGTGAAAGCCGCGCTGTCGACGTGGCCGGCCTCGATGCTCGCATCCAGCCACTCGCGCATGGCGGGCGACACGGTGTGCGGCAGATAGGTGCGATACGCAAGGGCATCGGCGTCGCGCAGCCCGAACGCGAGCGACAGGGTGTCGTCCGCCGCCGGATCCTTGCGAAAATCGATGGCGAAACTCGCGTCGATCCCGGTGCCGCCCGTCACGGCGCGCAGCAGCTCGCTGCCGACCCGCAGCCCCCCGGCGTCGCGCTCCCAGTGCACGCGTCCCGCAATCCGGTCGAACTCCAGCTCATCGTGGTAGAGATGGGGGAATTCCAGCGAGGTCGCGCCGCTGTCGATGTCCGCGAAGCCCCCGCGCGGCGTGATCTCCAGGTAGCCGCGCGCGTTGCGCACGCCCGGCGCCCGCCGCCACGGCGAGGCTGACACGTCGACCATTCCGGCGCGAAAACGGAAGTCCGGCGCGCCCGACGCGGGCAACGACAGCTCGAGGTGCGCATTGACCAGGCCGCCGTAGGGCGACAGCTCGGCCAGCGCCTCGCCCCATTGGCCCTCCAGCAGCGCCGAGCTCTGCAGCGCCCCGGCCAGCCCCCCGACGTCGAGGTACTCCGCTCCCGCCCGTATCCGGTTCACGCCCTCGCCGCGCCCGGCGTCAACGCGTACCCGCTCGAGTTCGAGCGGCTGTCCAAACCACTGGCAGCGCAGCTCGTCGAGCCACAGCGAGCCGCGGTCCCCGGCCCACTCCGCGCCGAAGCGCAGGTCGATATCGTTCAGCGGCTGCAACTGCGTGCGCTCGGGCCAGAACGCGCGCGGATCGAGCTCGGGCGCGCGCAGCGCGCCGCTCAGGCTCACCACCCCTTCCTCGGACAGCCGCGCCCAGAGCTCCCCGCTCAGCGCCGCGTCGGGCATGCGCAGCGCCGGCGGCAGCAGCGGCTGCAGCCGCTTCAGCCGCGCCTTGTCCAGCCGCAGGTAGGCGGTGGCGGAGAACTCGTCGCGCCGGCGCGGATCGCCGTACGATTCCAGCAGCAGGCTGAACTCCCCGCCGGGCGACTCGTCGCGCGCCGTCACGTGCAGCCGGCGGAAGCGGCGGTAGTTCTCCATCGCCAGCTCGGCACCCTCGGTCTCGACGCGCCCGCCCTCGTGGGCGCGCAGCACCAGCCGCGTGCGCCGCAGGTCGATCTCCTCGATGGCGAGGAAGAAATCGAGGATCGCCTCGGGATTGGACGGCGCGCGGCCGCCGCCCACGCCGGCGATGTGCCAGCGGCCGTCGGCGTCCTCGGTGAATCCGAGCTGCACCTCGTCGGCCACGATGCGCCGCAGGCGCGGCGCCAGGCTGAACAGCGAGCGCAGCATGTCGATACGCAGCTCGGAGCGGCTCGACGACAGGATGGTGACCTGCGGCTCGTCGCGCGCGAACAGCCGCAGGCCGCGCACGTGCAGCGTGGGCGCGAGGCCGGTCCACTCCGCGCCCAGACCGGCCACCTCGACGCCGAAGGGCAGGTCCTCGGCCACGCGCGCCAGCAGTTCGTCCTTGTGCTCGCCCAGGTACGGAAAATAGTACTGTCCGAGCGTCACCAGCGCGGCGCACAGCACCAGCACGACCGCCGCGAGATACCAGCCCCAGCGCAGCAACCCGCCCAGCGCGCGCTTCATCGCTGCGCCAGCCCGACCGCGGCGCCCGGCTCAGAGCAGCACGACGTCATATTGCTCCTGGGTGTACAGCGTCTCGACCTGGAAGCGGATGGTCTTGCCGATGAACTCCTCGAGATCCGCCACGTTGCCGGACTCCTCGTCGAGCAGCCGGTCCACCACCGACTGCGCGGCGAGCACCAGCAGCGTGTCGTTCTCGTAACTGCGCGCCTCGCGCAGGATCTCGCGGAAGATCTCGTAGCACACCGTCTCGGCGGACTTCACCGTGCCGCGCCCCTGGCAGGTCGAACACGTCTCGCACAGCGTGTGCTCGAGACTCTCGCGCGTGCGCTTGCGCGTCATCTGCACCAGGCCGAGTTCCGAGACCGTGCTGATCGCCGTGCGCGCGTGGTCGCGCTCGAGGGCGCGCTCGAGGTTGCGCAGCACCTGGCGCTTGTGGTCGGGGTCCTGCATGTCGATGAAGTCTATGATGATGATGCCGCCGAGGTTGCGCACGCGCAGCTGGCGCGCCAGCGCGGTCGCCGCCTCGAGGTTGGTCTTGAAGATCGTCTCCTCCAGGTTGCGGCTGCCGACGAAGCCGCCGGTGTTGACATCGATCGTGGTCATCGCCTCGGTCTGGTCCACGATCAGGTAGCCACCGGACTTCAGCTGTACCCGCCGTCCGAGCGCCTTCTCGATCTCGTCCTCCACGCTGTAGAGGTCGAATATGGGGCGGTCGCCCTGGTACAGCTCGAGGCGCTCCACCGCCTCCGGCACGAACTGGCGCGCGAACTCGCGCAGGCGCTCGAAGTTCTCCGTGGAGTCTATGCGGATCTTCTCGAGGTCGGGGCGCACGAGATCGCGCAACGTGCGCATCGGCAGCGGCAGGTCCTCGTGCACCCGCGCCGGCGCGCTGGCGAGCGCGATGCGCTCGCGCAGCGAACCCCACAGGCGCACCAGGAAGCGCATGTCGCTCTCGACGCCCTCGCGCCCTACGCCCTCGGCCGCGGTGCGCACGATGAAGCCGCCGGGCACGGCGCCAGCGTCGGCGATGCTGCGCTCGACCAGCGCGCGCAGGCGCTCGCGCTCGGCCTCGTCCTCGATGCGCTGGGAGATGCCGACGTGGCGCGTGTACGGCATGAACACCAGGTAACGCGACGATACCGAGAGGTGCGTGGTGAGCCGCGCGCCCTTGCTGCCCAGCGGATCCTTGACGACCTGCACCACCAGCGACTGGCCCTCGCAGACGAGGTCGCGGATGTCGCGCGTCTCGTCGCTGCGCACCTCGATGCCGTCCGAATCCAGGGTGACCAGGTCGCTCGCATGCAGGAAACTCGCCCGCTCGAGCCCGATGTCGACGAAGGCGGCCTGCATGCCGGGCAGCACGCGCATCACCCGCCCGACATAGATGTTGCCGACCAGCCCCTTGTGACTGCTGCGCTCGACGTAGATTTCCTGCAGCACGCCGCTCTCGACGAGCGCGACGCGGGTCTGCACCGGCGTGGAGTTGATCAGGATCTCTTCACTCATGGTCCGTGGCATCCTGTTGCCAGCCGCTGACACCGGAATCCTGCAGCAAGCGGGCGGTCTCGAAAAGGGGCAGGCCGACGACGCCGGAATAACTGCCGTCGATGCGCTCCACGAAGGCCGCCGCCAGCCCCTGGATCGCGTAGCCGCCGGCCTTGTCGCGCGGCTCGCCGGTCTGCCAGTAGCATTGCATCTCGGCGCCCGAGATCGGCCGGAACACCACGGTGGTCGCGCTCAGCGCCGTGTCGAGGCGTCCGGCGTGCAGCAGCGCGACGCCGGTCAGCACCTGGTGAGCGCGCCCGGACAGCAGCGACAGCATGGCGACGGACTCCTCGCGCGTGGCGGGCTTGCCGAGGATCCGGCCATCGACGCTGACGGCCGTGTCGGCGCCGAGCACGGGACGCGGATCCCGGAGCTCCACCAGGCGCGCGCCGGCGGCGGCTTTCTGCCCCGCCAGCCGCAGCACCAGCCCGGCCGCGGTCTCGCCCGGCTGCGGCGTCTCGTCGATGTCCACCTGCAGCGCAGCGAAACGGTAACGCAGCTGCGCCAGCAGTTCGCGGCGTCGCGGCGAGGCCGAGGCGAGATAGAAATCGGGAGCTGGTGCCGGCATGGATGTGTTCGTCCGCCCGCGGCGCGGGATCAGGGCGACAACCTCCAGCGCTGGAGGGAGCGGTCGCGGGGCGTGCCGAACGCGAACAGCGGCCAGCAGAAGGCGGCGGTGAGGCTGCCCATCAGGAAGACCAGGCTGGATGTCGCGTGGCCGGCCAGGTTCTGCACCCAGTGGCAGAGGATCTGGCCCATCGCGCACAACGCAAACACCAGCAGCATCTGCTGCAGCAGGCTGTAGTGCAGCATCCGTCGCCGCAGCAGGATGGTGGCGTAGGCGACGACGGACAGCGCGAGCGCGTGGCGCCCGAGCACGCCGCCCTCGAGCCCGTCCATGAGCAGCCCGAGCAACCAGGCCGATCCGATCCCGAAGCCGTGGGGCAGGCGCAGGATCCAGAAGATCACCACCAGCGCGAGCCAGTCCGGGCGCGCCGGCAGCAGCCACACCGGCAGCGGATACAGCGAGGCGAGCAGCGCGCCCAGCGTGCTCAGCGCCACCGCGAACGGCAGCGGGACGCCCTGTTCGTCGGCCCTCACGGCCGGACGTCCCGGCTCTGCGCCGCCGGTGCGGACGCACCGGCCCCGGGCGCGGCTCCCGGCGCCCCGGCGTCATCCGGCGCCGGCGCGGGGCCGGGCGCCGCGGTTGTGGCGGGTACCGCCTCGGCGGGCGCGATCCGCGAAGGCGCGGGCTCGCGACCGGCCGCGCTCGCGGCCACGACCAGTACGTGGCGGCTGCGGTCGAGCTGTGCGCTGGGACGCGCCACCACCACGGCGAACGGCTTGCCCGGATCGTTGATCACCGACTCGACCACGCCGACCGGATAACCGCCCGGGAAACGCTGTCCCAGCCCGGAACTGACCAGCAGATCCCCGGGGCGCACGTCCATCGTCGAGGCGACGTGGTTCACATCGAGCACATCGAGGCGACCCTCGCCCTCGACGACCACGCGGACACCGTTGCGCACCACCTGCGCCGGCAGCGCGTGCATGGAATCGGTGACCAGCAGCACGCGGCTGCTGAAACGGCTGACCTCGATGATCTGCCCGAACAGGCCGTAGGCATCGATCACCGCCTGTCCCTGCGCGAGCCCGTGGGCACTGCCCTTGTCGATCACCACGGTCTGGCTGGACATGTCGGGCGAGACGCCGATGATCTCGGCCACGAGCACGCGCTCATCGAGCAGCGCGGTGGAGTTGAGCAGTTCGCGCAGGCGCACGTTCTCCGCCGCGAGCGAGGCGAGACGCTGGGTGCTGGCGCGCAGCACGAGCGCCTCGGCGCGCAGCACGCGGTTCTCCTCGATCAGGGTGTCGCGGGAAACGAACACTTCCTGCGTCCAGTCGAACAGGCGCCCGGGCAGCGTGGTCACCCAGTAGAACGGCACGGCGGCGTCGGCGAACGCGACGCGCACCGGCGCGAGCGCGCCGAAACGCCAGTCCGCCAGCATCAGCAGCACGGACGCGACCACCAGCGCCGCAACACGCGCGCTTATCGACGGTCCGCTGCGGAATATGGGCTTGATCGCGTTTCTCCCCGTCGCCGCCGGCAATGCTCAGGTCCAGCCCGGTCCGGCCGCTCGCCGGGCCTGCTCACGCCGCGCGGCTCACTCCGACGACAGCAACTCCAGGCGGTGGCGATCCATCATCTCCAGCGCCTTGCCGCCGCCGCGCGCCACGCAGGTCAGCGGATCGTCGGCAACGACCACCGGCAAGCCGGTCTCGCGCGCGATCAGGCGGTCGATATCTCTCAGCAACGCGCCGCCACCGGTCAGCACGATGCCGCTCTCGGCGATGTCCGATGCCAGCTCGGGCGGTGACTGCTCGAGCGCGCCCTTCACCGCCTGCACGATGATGTTCAGCGGCTCCTGCAGCGCCTCGAGGATCTCGTCGCTGGTCAGGGTGAAGGAACGCGGCACGCCCTCGGCGAGGTTGCGCCCGCGCACGTCTATCTCGCGCAGCTCGCCGCCGGCCATGGCGCAGCCGATCTCCTCCTTGATTCGCTCGGCCGTCGCGTCGCCGATCAGGCTGCCGAAGGTACGCCGCACGTAGGTCACGATGGCCTCGTCGAAGCGGTCGCCGCCGATGCGCACCGAGTCCGAGTAGACCACGCCGTTCAGGGAGAGGATCGCGATCTCCGTGGTGCCGCCGCCGATGTCGACGACCATCGAACCGCTGGCCTCCTCTACCGAGAGCCCGGCGCCGATCGCCGCCGCCATCGGCTCCTCGATCAGACGCACGTCGCGCGCCCCGGCGCCGTAGGCCGACTCGCGGATGGCGCGGCGCTCGACCTGGGTGGACTTGCAGGGCACGCAGACCAGCACGCGCGGGCTGGGCCGGATGAAGCTGTGCTGGTGCGCCTTGGCGATGAAGTGCTGCAGCATCTTCTCGGTGACCTGGAAGTCGGCGATCACCCCGTCCTTCAGCGGGCGGATGGCGGTGATGTTGCCCGGGGTGCGGCCCAGCATGCGCTTGGCCTCGATACCTACCGCCTCGATGGTCTTCTGGCCGTTGTGGACCCGGATCGCGACCACCGAGGGCTCGTCCAGCACGATGCCCTGGTCGCGCACGTAGATCAGCGTATTGGCGGTACCCAGGTCGATCGACAGGTCATTGGAGAAAAGACCGCGGATTCTCTTGAACATACTACGTGTCTAAACCTCGGATGGTGCAACGCCCGTGCGTACCGGGTGCCGGCGGTTGTGCCTGGCCACGGCCCGGGGCGCGGCGGAACATGCACACGCGCCGGCACTGCTGGAAGTGCCGGCGCAGGCGGGCCCGCTTTCAAACCGGTCAATCTAACAACCACGCGTATTCAGGGCAAGGCTGGAATGTGCTAAGTTTACGCCCCCTGACGCCCCGACGGCGAATGAATTTTCAGGGTAATCCACCCGGCAACACGCGCCAGCTGCCAGGGCACGCCGCCCCGGCTGCGGGCGCATCTGGACGATTGCAGATGTCGATCAGTGAACAGGACATGGCCCGCGTCGCCGAACTGGCGCGCATCCGCCTCGACGACGCCACCGTGGCCGACGTCACCCGCCGCATCCGCGACATCCTCGCGATGATCGACCAGATGCAGGCCGTGGACACCGACAACGTGCTGCCGATGGCCAACCCGCTGGATGCCACCCAGCGCCTGCGCGATGACGAGGTCACCGAACCCGACCTGCGCGAGTGCTTCCTCGCGATCGCACCGGCGACCGAGGACGGCCTCTACCTCGTGCCGCGGGTCATCGAGTAGCAAACCCGCGCCGCGCACCCCGGCACACCCAGGAACCGCCCCGCATGCACGAGCTTTCCCTTCACGCCATCCGCGATGCGCTCGAGCGCCGGGAATTCTCCGCGGCGGAGATCACCGCGCACATGCTGGCGCGCATCGAGCGGCTGAACCCGACCCTGAATGCCTACATCACGGTCGACCCGGAGGCGGCGCTGGCCGCGGCGCGGCGCGCCGACGCCCTGCGTGCCCGCGGCGAGGGCGGCCCGCTTTGCGGCGTGCCGATCGCGCACAAGGACATCTTCTGCACCAGGGGCATGCGCACCTCCTGCGGCTCGCGCATGCTCGACAACTTCGTGCCGCCCTACGATGCCGCGGTGGTCGAGCGACTCGCCGCCGCCGGATGCGTCACCCTGGGCAAGACCAACATGGACGAGTTCGCCATGGGGTCCTCGAACGAGACCAGCTACTACGGGCCCGTGCGCAATCCATGGGACCTGGAGCGCGTGCCGGGCGGGTCCTCGGGTGGCTCCGCCGCCGCGGTCGCCGCGAGGCTCGCGCCGGTCGCCACCGCCACCGACACCGGCGGCTCGATCCGCCAGCCCGCGGCGCTGTGCGGCCTGACCGGGCTGAAGCCCACCTACGGCCGCGTCTCGCGCCACGGCATGATCGCCTTCGCCTCGAGCCTGGACCAGGGCGGCCCGATGGCCCGCTCCGCGGCCGACGCCGCGCTGCTGCTCGAGCACATGGCGGGTTTCGACGCCCGCGACTCCACCAGCATCGACTCACCGGTGCCCGACTACAGCGCAGGCCTCGACGCGGACCTGCGCGGGCTGCGCATCGGCCTGCCGCGGGAGTACTTCGGCGAGGGACTGGACCCCGGCACCGAGCGTGTGGTCCGTGCGGGGCTGGCCGAGCTCGAGCGCCTCGGCGCGACGCTGCACGAGATCAGCCTGCCGCACGCACCGCTTTCGGTGCCGGCGTATTACGTGATCGCGCCGGCGGAATGCTCGACCAACCTCTCGCGCTATGACGGCGTGCGGTACGGCTACCGCTGCCGGGATCCGCTCGACCTGCAGGACATGTATGCGCGCAGCCGCGCCGAGGCCTTCGGCGACGAGGTCAAGCGGCGCATCCTGGTCGGCACCTACGCGCTCTCGGCGGGCTATTACGACGCCTACTACCGCAAGGCGCAGAAGATCCGGCGCCTGATCGCCGAGGACTTCCGCGCCGCCTTCGCCGCGGTCGACGTGATCGCCAGCCCCGCCTCGCCCTCGCCCGCCTTCCGCTTCGGCGAGAAGAGCGCGGACCCGATCACGATGTACCTCGAGGACATCTACACGATCGCGGCGAACCTGGCCGGCGTGCCGGCGCTGTCGATGCCGGGCGGGCTGCTCGACGGCCTGCCGGTGGGCATCCAGCTCATCGGCAACCACCTGCAGGAGGCGCGGCTGCTGAACGTCGCGCACCGCTTCCAGCAAGCCACCGACTGGCACCTGCGCCAGCCGGCGGGCATCGCCTGAACACCAGCCGGGGAACGCACATGGAATGGGAAACGGTGATCGGGCTGGAAGTGCACGTGCAGCTCGCCACGCGCACGAAGATCTTCTCCGGCGCCTCGACCCGCTTCGGCGCGCCGCCGAACACGCAGGCCTGCGCCGTCGACCTCGCGATGCCCGGCACGCTGCCCGTGCTCAACGGCGAGGCGCTGCGCATGGCGGTGAAATTCGGCCTGGCGATCGGCGCCGACATCGCGGAAATCTCGGTGTTCGACCGCAAGAACTACTTCTATCCCGACCTGCCCAAGGGCTACCAGATCAGCCAGCTCGACCACCCGATCGTGAGCCGCGGCGCGGTGCACATCGACCTGCCCGACGGCTCCTCGAAGACCATCGCGGTGACGCGCGCGCACCTGGAGGAGGACGCCGGCAAGTCGCTGCACGAGGACTTCCACGGCCTGACCGGCATCGACCTGAACCGTGCCGGCACGCCGCTGCTGGAGATCGTCTCGGAACCCGAGATCCGCAACGCCCAGGAGGCGGTGGCCTACCTGAAGCAGATCCACTCGATCATCCGCTACCTCGGCATCTCCGACGGCAACATGGCCGAGGGCTCGATGCGCTGCGACGTGAACATCTCGCTGCGCCGCCCGGGCGCGACTGCAATGGGCACGCGCACCGAGATCAAGAACGTCAACTCCTTCCGCTTCGTCGAGAAGGCGATCCAGGTCGAGCGCGCGCGCCAGGCCGAGGTCCTCGAGTCCGGCGGCAGCGTGGTGCAGGAGACGCGACTCTACGACGCCAACCGCAACGAGACGCGCGCGATGCGCTCCAAGGAAGTCGCGCACGACTACCGCTACTTCCCGGAGCCCGACCTGCTGCCGGTGCGCGTGGACGCGGACTTCATCGCGCGCGTGCGCGCCGGACTGCCGGAGCTGCCGGCGGCGAAGGCCGAGCGCTTTCGCTCCAGCCACGGCCTGACGGCCTATGACGCCAGCGTGCTCTGCGCCAGCCGCGAGCTCGCCGATTACTTCGAGCAGGTGGTGGCGGGCTGCGGCGACGCCAAGACCGCCGCCAACTGGGTCACGGTGGAGTTGCTCGGGCTGCTGAACCGCGAGAATCTCGAGATCGGCGAGAGCAGGGTTTCGGCCGCGCAGCTCGGCGGCCTGATCCGGCGCATCCTGGACCAGACCATCTCGGGCAAGATCGCCAAGACCGTGTTCGAGGCGATGTGGGCCGGCGAAGGCGATGCGGACGCGATCATCGCCGCGCGCGGCCTGCGCCAGGTGGCGGACAGCGGCGCGATCGAGCAGCTCGTGGACGCCGCGCTCGCGGCCAATGCCGGGCAGGTCGAGCGCTACCGCGCCACGGAGCCCGCAAAACGCGTGAAGATGTTCGGCTTCTTCGTCGGCCAGGTGATGCAGGCGAGCAAGGGCAAGGCCAACCCGCAGCAGGTCAACGAACTGCTGCGCCGCAAACTCGACGGGGAATGAGACGATGCAGCGCAAGGACAAGCAGAAGGTGGTCGACGAGGTCTGGACGCCGGAGCGTATCCGCAGCTTCCTCGACCTGCTGCCGCCGACGGGCATGGATGCCGACTTCCACCGCCTGCAGCGTGCCTACCAGAGCATGCGCGCCGAGGACTTCGCGGAGTTCGTGGGGATGTTCGTGGCCGCGGGCGGCCGGCTCGATGCGCGGGGTCCCGAGGGGCAAACTCTGCTGGAGGAACTCGGGCGGCACCGCCACGGCGCCGCGTTCGCGGAGATACTGCGCGCGGCCCGCGCTTAGCTCGGCATCCATGCCGAGCGGTCCCTGCACAATGTGGGTCGGCATTCATGCTGACATGTGCCTTCGGGCAGCACCTGTGGGTCGGCATTCATGCCGACATGTGCCTTCCCGATACTCGGCGGATTCGGCTGAGCCGAATCCTTGTCGGGCTGAAGCCCGACCTACAAGCCCGAGCTACCCGCGACGCTTGCGCGCGAGCAGCATCTCGGGATCGGGGTGCACGCACGGCAGTTTCTGCCCCAGCAGCTGCTCGATCTGCGGCAGCAGGAAAGCATCGTCCTCGCAGGCGAAGCTGATCGAGGTCCCGCTGGCGCCGGCGCGGCCGGTACGCCCGATGCGGTGCACGTAGTCGTCCGGGTCCTCGGGCAGCGTGAAGTTCACCACGTGGGTGACGCCCTCGACGTGGATGCCGCGGCCGGCCACGTCGGTGGCCACCAGCACGCGGTAGCTGCCCTCGCGAAAGGCCTCGAGCGTCTTCACGCGCTTTTGCTGCGGTACTTCGCCGGAGAGGATGCCGCAGCTGATGCCGGCGCGTTCCAGGCGCTCGTGCAGGCGCCGCACCTGGTCGCGACGGTTCGCGAAGATCATCACGCTGGCGGCCTCGGGCCGATCGAGCAGGTTCAGCAGCAGGTCGAGCTTGCGGTCGGCCTCGACCAGGTACACGACCTGGTCGATGTCCTTCGACGCCACGCTCTGCGCGTCGATCTCGACGCGCACGGGATCGTGGGTCCATTCGCCCGACAGCCGCACCACCTCCTCGGTGAAGGTCGCGGAGAAGAACATCGTCTGGCGATGCGACTTCGGCGGCGTCTGGCGCACGATGCGCCGCACCTGCGGGATGAAGCCCATGTCGAGCATGCGGTCGGCTTCGTCGATCACCAGCAGTTCGACGCGGTCGAGGTGGATCTGGCGCTGGCTGTGAAAGTCCATCAGGCGTCCCGGCGTGGCGACCAGGATATCGACCAGCTTGCGCTCGAGCTGCTGGCGCTGGCGGTCGTAATCGACGCCGCCGATCAGGGTCACGACATGCAGGTCGGCGTGCGCCGCCAGCTCCTCGGCATCCTTGCCGATCTGCAGCACCAGCTCGCGCGTGGGCGCGATCACCAGCGCGCGCGGTTCGCCCATGTAGCGCGGCTCGTCCGGCGGATTGCGCAGCAGGTCGTTCATGATGGTAAGCAGGAAGGCCGCGGTCTTGCCGGTGCCGGTCTGCGCCTTGCCGATGCAGTCGTGACCGAGCAGCGTGTAGGGCAGTACTTCCTGCTGGATCGGGGTGCAGCGCTCGAACCCCAGGTCGTCCACGGCACGCAACAGCGGCTCGGGGAGCCCGAGCTCGCGAAACGTCACGGTGGGGCGAGGCGCGGCCCCGGAGGCGGCGGCGGTCTGATCCTGCATTCGGCATATCCATTGGCAATCAAGCCCGGGAGCTTAACGGCTGGCCGCGGCACCCGCAATTGCGCGCCGGGCGCGATCCTCCTTATTACCGCTGGCGGCCTGCGCTGCATGGCAATAGAATCCCCGGCAGCCCGGCCCGCGCCACGGGCAGCGACGATCACCGGCGGGAGACTGCAAGGCTGCTCGACACATGACGCTCGTTCCCGCACGCCACGTGCCGCGCGTACTGCTCGCCTGTGATGATCCGCTGGAATCGCAGCTGCTGCGCAGCCTGCTGCGCGCGCTCCCCGGGGCCCGTCCCGAGGTGATCGTTGCCGAGCCCGACACGCCGGCGTGGGGGGCGGCCGTGGCGCAGGCAGACTGCTGTTTCCTTTCCCTCTCCTGCGCCCTCCCGTTACCCGAGCTGATGTCGCGGCTGCGCGCCGCGGCACCGCGGCTGCGCGTGATCGGCGTGCTGAGCGCACACTCGCGCTTCGGCGACCGCGCGGAGCTGGTGCAGGCGCTACGCGCCGGGCTCTCCGACGCGGTGGTGCTGGAAGAACTGTCGGCAACGGCCCTGGCCGCGCTGGTGAAGGGCGCGACCGTTCGTCCGCCGGCCGATACCGCGCCGCCCCCTTCCGTGCCCGCACGCGCAGCGGTGGCACATCCGCAGCCGGCCGCCGGCACCGCTTTCGCGGGCAACTGGCGTATCGCGCTCGCCGAGCAGCGCGCGAACTTCGACGCGGGCACGCTGGAACGGCTGGGCTACGAAGCGGCGCAGGTCGGCAGCGGCCTCGGGGACTGGAAATCCCTGATCCACGCCGACGACATCGACCGCCTCGTGGGCGAGGTGCACGGCGTGCTGAACGGCTCGGCGCCCCCTCACCCCCTGACCTACCGGCTGCGCGAACACGATGGCGGCTGGCTGCCCGTGGTTTCCGACGACATCGCCGTGGAGCTCGACGAATTCGGCTCCCCGCGCGCCATCAGCGGCCGCTTCTACCAGAGCGGCGCACCGCAAGCGGCGCCGGCGCCGGCGCCGGCACCCGCGCCCGCGCCCGTCGTCGCGACAACCGACGCCACGCCGGTCGCTGCCGGCGCCGGCGACGGGACCACGGCCGGGCTGCTCGCCGAGCTCGACACCGCGGTGCTGCGCCTGCAGCGCGACAGCGCCGGCGCATTCCGCGTTGCGTGGTGCAACAGCGCCGCCGGCGCCCTCGAACAGCGCGCGCCCGGGGAACTCGTCGGACTGCGCCCGCCCGAGTTCAGCCCGCCGTTCGACGGTTTCGATCTCGAGGAGGCCATCGCGCGCGTGCACCACACCGGCATCGCCGAAGTGCGCGAGGTGATGGCGCTGGATCGCGGCGAGCAACCGCACTGGCGCAGTTATCGCATCGGCCGCCTGCACGCGGGAGACGTGCTGGTCGAAGCGGCGGACGTCAGCGAGGCGGTGGGCGCGCGCGTCTCGCGCCGCGTGCAGGATGAAATGGCGCAGTACATCGTGCGGGCGTTCCCGCTCACCGCGCTGCTGGTGGACGAGCAGGGCCGCGTGGTGCAGGGCATCGCGGCCGCCGACAGCGTGCTCGGCGAGGACGCGGCGAGCCTCGAGGACCGCACCCTCGTCGAGCTCCTCGGCGCCGAGGCCGGAGCGGAATGCCGGCTCCAGATCCAGAAGACGCTCAATACCGGTCGCATTGCCAGCGCGGTGTATGTCGTCGACGGCGCCGCCGGCAGGCAGTGGCTCGAATGCCGCTCGGCAGCGCTGCGTGGCCGGCCGGGGATGGCGCAACGCGCGCTGCTGATCGTGCAGGACAACACCGAGCGGGTGCGTGAGCTCGCCGACGCACGGCTCGCCCGCGACCAGATGCGGAGCGCGATCCACCGCGTGCCCGTGCCGCTGTTCCTGAAAGACGTCGAGGGCCGTTACCTTGCGATCAATCCGGCCTTCGGCGAACTGTTCGGCGTGGAGGAAGGCATGCTGCTCGGCAAGACCGATCTCGAGGTCTTCCCCGACGAGCTCGCGATGGAGCTGCACGAGGCTGATCGCCGGCTGATCGCCAGCGGCAGCTCCTCGCTGGAACTGCGCACCGTGGGCCAGGGCGCCTCGCGCGGCGAACACTATTGCTTCGGGTTCCCGGTGGGCACGCCGGGGCGGCCCGCGACCGGGACCGGCGGGATCCTCATCGCGACGCGCGACCTGCCGCGACCGAACCAGTACCAAGCCGCCGCAGCGGCGCCGGCCGACGCCGCGACCAGTGACGCCGGGGACGGCATCGCGGGTGTGGCGGCGTCCGTGGTCGGGCGCGTGGAGCAGGTGCTGGCCGAGGCCGGGGACTATGCCGGCGTCCTGCGCCGGCTCGAGCAGCTCGCCGAGACCACGATGCACGCGCAGGCGCTGATCCACGAGGTCGCCGGGCAGGCCGAGGCGAGTTCGCCACAGCCGCTGATCGCGCTCACCCCGCTGGCGCAGAACATCATCGAGCTCGAGCGCATCCTGATGCCCGCCTCCGCGCGCCTCGACACCGAGATCGCCGGCACCCTGCCCCCGGCATACTGCGACCCGGTGGTCTTCCACCAGGTGCTGTTGCGCGGCATCCGCCAGGCGCGCCGCGGCATCGGGCGCGACGGCACGCTCGGCCTGCGCCTGCGCCAGGCCCAGGCCGGCCCGCGCGCCTGCGTCTCGTGCCGCGAAGGCTTCGAGGGCGCTTACATCGAGCTCGTGATCGAGGACAGCGGATCGCGCCTGAGCGAACAGCAGATCCGCGGACTCGCGGCGGCGGCGCCGCGTGACGCGGCCCCTGGCAGCGCGCTGGACGACCTCGCGGAAATCCACGCGCTGGTGCACGGCCAGGGCGGTCACCTGCAGATCCGCCAGAGCGAGCCCGCAGGCACCAGCCTGCACATCTACCTGCGCGCGGCGACGCCCGAACTGATCGAGGACCGCGCGGCCAGGGCGCGCTCCACCGTGACGCGCTTCCCGTTCATCCGCCTGCGCGAACCGCGCGAGTAAAACGAGCGCGCCGTGGGTCCGGATTCAGCCGGACATCTGTCCGGCTTGTTGTCCGGATGAATCCGGACCCACGGGGACGGAGGCGCAGACCGGGCAGTCCGGTCGCGGCCGTACGCGCAGGCGGTGAAAATCCAGCGCCAGCCCGTCGAAGACCAGCAGCTCGCCCGCCACCACCTCGCCGGCACCCGTGACCAGCTTCAGCGCCTGCAGCGCCTGCAGCACGCCCATGGCACCGACCACCGGTGCCGCGATGCCGTTGTGCGCGCACGATGTCGCGTCCTCGCCCGCGCCACCCGGATAGAGGCACTGGTAGCACGCGCTGCCCGCCACGCGCGCGTCGAATACCGCGAGCTGCCCTTCCCAGCCGAGCGCGGCCGCGCTCACCAGCGGCACCCGGTGGCGCCGGCAGGCCGCATTGATCGCGCGCCGCGTGGCGCTGTTGTCGCTGCAGTCGAGCACCACCGAGACGGCG
>JAGPES010000018.1 GCA_018057015.1 Pseudomonadales bacterium
CGGGGGCTGCGATTCGATCAAGATCCACGGCGCCTGGCTGCCGGTGCGCGCGCAGATCCACAATCTCGATGCCCTGTCGGCACACGCGGACGCAGGCGAGATCCTGCAGTGGCTGAAGGCCTGCAAGCAGCCGCCACGGCACACCTTCGTGACGCACGGCGAACCGGCCGCCGCCGATGCGCTGCGCCTGCGCATCCGCGACGAGCTCGGCTGGCGCGTCAGCGTGCCGGAGTACGCGCAGGAAGTGGCGCTCGATTGACGCTGGGCGGCGCGCTGAGCATCATGGTGCTGGCCGAATCACACAACAATCAGAAGGGGATCCTGACCCATGCGTACATCGTCCTTGATTGCTGCTGCCCTGTTCGTGCTGTCGTCCGCGCCGCTGCCGTCGCTGGCGCAATCGGGTTCCGGCACCCTGTGGGAGATCGGCATGCACATGGAAGGCATGCCCGAGGGCATGGGCTTCGCGATGCCGAAGCAGCGCGTCTGCATGTCCAACGACCCGGAGACGGCGCCGCCGCCGGACGAGGGCTGCACCATCCTCGAGCAGCGTAGCCGGGGCAACAAGCACTTCGCCCGGATGCAGTGCAAGGATGGCGTGATGGAATTCGAGCAGACGCGCACCAGGACCACCATGCAGTCGCTGATGAAGATGACCGACAAGAGCGGCGAGGTCACCGAGATGACCATGAAGGGCACAGCGATCGGCGACTGCGACTACAAGGCCGACAAGCAGGCGCGCGAGAAGCAGGTGGCCGACATGCAGCGCAAGATGGATGAGATGCAGCGACAGTCGGCGGCCCAGCTCGCTGCGACCTGCAACGACGCGCTGGCGAAGATGCAGGGCCCGATGTTCGGCAAGGATTCGCCTTGCGTCGACCAGAAGAAGGAGTATTGCCGCCGGCTCGGGACGCGCGACGGTTATTCCCTGATGGCCAAGGGCGCCGCTGTCGGGGAGGGTTACGCGGGCTACAGCACGAAGGAGCAGGCCGCGAACTGCAGCCTCGACGACAAGGTGCTGCGCGGCAAGCACTGCAGCAGCGCGGTGGCGGCCGCGGACTTCGCCTTCGTTGGCATGCTGTGCCCTTCCGACGTCGCGAAGCTCTGCCCGCAGGCGGCGGGTGCCGAGAAGTTCAACTACCTGTTTGCGCATTGCCCGGCCGAGAAGCAGAAGTTCATCGCCACCAACTGCGCGGGGCGCAAATACTCCAGCCAGATCGATGCGCGCTACCGCGATCTGTGCTGGAACGAGATGAAGAAGCTCGGGCTCGGCAATGACGGCACCGGCTTGCCCACGAACCCTGCCGATGCCGTGAACACCGGCGTCAAGGAAGGCGTCAAGGGTCTGAAGAAGGTGTTCGGCTTCTGAAGCCCGCGGCAGGCGACGCCCGGCGCTTCGCGCGCCGGCTCGCGCTGCTTTTTTTCCTCGGCGGCTATGGCGTGCTCCGCGCCGAGCCGCAAGTCGAGACCCAGCCGGCGGCCGCCTGGCTGCTGGAACGCGATGGCGTGGTGCTGGGGGCGCGCCGCGCAGACCGGCGCCTGCCTCCGGCAAGCCTCGCCAAGCTCATGACCGCGGTGCTCTGGGTGCAGCAGCCCGAACGCCTCGATGCGGCGCTTCGCGTCAGTGCCCGCGCTGCCGCGGCCACCGGCGCGCGCGCCGGGCTGCGCGCCGGTGAGCGCTATCGCGGCCGCGACCTGCTCGCGGCGATGCTGATCCGCTCCGGCAACGATGCCTGCCTCGCGCTGGCGGAACAGGCGGGGGGCTCGGTGGAGTCCTTCGTGATGCAGATGAATAGCGCTGCCGCGCTGCTTGCCTTGCACGACACGCGCTTCGCCAACCCCTGCGGCTGGGACGCCGAGGGGCAGCACAGTTCCGCGCGCGACCTGCTGCAGCTGGCGAAGATCGCGATGGAGTACCCCGAGATCCGGGAACTGGTCGCGCAACCGGCCATGCGCCTCGCGACGCTCGATGGCAGGGTCACGCGCGAGCTCCACAACACCAACCTGCTGCTCGGGCGCCTGCCCGGTGCGCGCGGCGTCAAGACCGGTTTCACCGCGCGCGGCGGCAAGTGCCTGGTCGCGCTCGCCGAGCGCGACGGGCACGCGGTGTGGCTGGTGCTGCTGGCGGCACCGGAGCGCTGGTGGACCGCGCACGCGCTGATCGAGCGCGCCTTCCGTGACGCCCCGCGCTCCTGAAGCGCCGCCGTGGCGCGCGCTGCTCGCCGTGCTCGCGCTGGCGGCGCTGGCCTATGCGAACAGCTTCGCCGGCGTCCCGCAGTATGACGACTACAATGTCATCGTCGACGACCCGACCGTGCAGTCGCTCGCGGCATGGCGCCAATCGATGCCGGGAATCCGCCCGCTGCTCAAGCTGAGCTACGCGCTCAGCAACAGCTGGGGCGGTCTTGCGGGATTCCACGCGCTGAACCTGCTGCTGCACGGGCTCAATGCCGCGCTGGTGCTGTTGCTGCTGCGCCGTCTGCTGCCGGGTGCGTCCGCCGCGGCGCTGGCCGGCGCGCTGCTGTTCGCGCTGCATCCGGTGAACACCGAAGCCGTCACGATGCTGTCGGGACGCTCGGTATCGCTGATGAGCCTGTTCTTCCTTGCCAGCGTGCTGGCGCATCTCGGCGGCCGCACGCTGCTGTCGCTGCTGGCCTTCGCGGCCGCGGTGGTCACGCGCGAGACGGCGCTGGCGCTGCCGGCGGTGCTGACGCTGCTGTGCTTCTGGCAACTGCGCGAGGACCCCGCCATGCCGGTCGGGCGGGCGCTGCATGGCGCAATCGCCGCGACGCGCTGGCATTGGTTGCTGGCGCTGCTCGCGCTGGGGAGCGTGCTGGCGCTGCCGCGATACCGCGAACTGCTGGCGTTCTCCTTCGGCATCCGCACCCCGCTGGAGAACCTGCTGAGCCAGGGCGGCGGCGTGCTGTACCTGCTGGGGCAGTTGCTGCGCCCGTGGGCGCTGAATGCCGATCCGGCGCTGCCGGTCTTCGTCGGGTGGAACGCACGCTGGGTGCTGGTCGCAGCGGTCTGGGGGCTGCTGTTGGCGGCGGTCGTGGCGGGGTTGCGGGCCAGGCGCTGGAGTGCCTTTGCGCTGTGCTGGCTGATCCTGGTGCTGGCGCCGGGCCACTCGGTCATCCCGCGGCTCGACATCGCCAGCGAGCGGCAGTTGTACCTGGCCGCGGTGCCGCTCTACGGGCTCGCGGGCATCGCCTGGTGCCGGCTGCAGGCGCGCGCGCCGCGGCAGGCCGTGCTGTTGGGCTGCGTGCTCCTCGCGGCGCTGGGCGCGCTGACGTGGCAGCGCAATACCGTCTATCACAGCGAGACGGCATTCTGGTCGGACGTGGTCGCGAAAGGCCCGGCGCAGGCACGCGCCTGGAACAACCTCGGCTACGCGCTGGAGCACGAAGGCCGCGGTGATCCGCGCGCGGCACTTCATGCCTACGACCGGGCGATCGCGCTGGATCCGGCGGATTACACGCCGCGCTTCAACCGCCTGGCCCTGTGTGGGCGGGTGCCCGAGGTCTGCAACACCGGGGACTGAGCAAAAAAAAGCCGGATACGGGAAACCCGTATCCGGCAATGCAGGCTGCAAAAACCTGCAGAGGGGAAACCTTGCTGGTCGGGCGGCTCAGAGCCGCGAGGACTCGCCGCCGTCGATCACGTATACGGCGCCGGTGGCGAAATCGGATCTGCGCGAGGCGAGATAGCATTGACCTGCACGCCGCGCTCTTGGCCCACTCGGCCGCCAGCGCCTTGGTGAACTGTAGCAGTGCACCCTTCGAGAAGGAATACGCGAGCAGCATCGTCGCGGTGACGTTGACCACCATCACCTGCTGCGGCAGCGCCTCTACCGCGGCGGCGGGCCAACCATGGCATCAAATTGAATGTCATTCAATTCGATGTTATGGTTTTCACCGGTTGTTTACCGACTCCGAGTTCCGCGATAGGCGGACCGGGGAGGGAGTTGCATGCGGCTGGCGATGGAGCACGGATGGACGCGAAGGCAGGAACGGCGAAGAAACCGCGTGCGCGGGGGAAGGCACGTGTTGCCGCCACGGCGAAGTTGCCACGGGCGGACGCAGCGCCGCGCGGGGATGCGCGACGCAAGGCGATACTGCGCGCACTGCACGGCTGCGTGGTGAGTAAGGGCTATTCCAGGACCACGCTCGCCGACGTCGCCGAGGCGGCCGGCATGTATCCCAGCCACCTGCTGTATTATTTCAACGGCAAGGAGGCGATCCTCGAACACTATTTTCAGGACGTCGCCGAAAAGATCGTCTCGCACCTCGAATCCTTCAGGCAGGAGAGTCCGGAGTCGCAGATCGAACTGCTGGCCAACCTGTTCTTCGCCGGCGAAGGCATCAAGAAGACCGAGATCGGCTTCATGCTGGAGTGCTTCGGCGTGGCGGTGCACGACAGCGTGCTGCACGAAGGAAAGGCCGTGCTTGACCAGCAGTGCAAGGAATATCTCCGCGAACTGTTCCAGCAGTCGCCGGGACGGATCATGAACGATGAGCGCGATTGCGCCGAGATTGCCTACGCGATGCTGATCGGGCTGCGCTCGGCGGTCTATTTCGACGAGAAGCTGGATCTGCCGGACGCTTACCGGCTGTTCCACTCGGCCGTGCTGCGCATGGCCGGCTACACGAGCGTCAGCTGAGGTCCGCATCAACGGTCGGGCGCACACCGCGCCACGACCGGGACAATTGAGGAGCGGGTGTGACCAGTTTCAACTTCGAACCGCTGGCGCTGCCGGCGCCGAGCGCGGGGCTGCGGCGCGAGGTGCGCGAGTTCCTGCGCGAGGAGCTCGCGGGCATGACGCCGCGCCAGCGCGCGCATACCTGGCAGGGCTTCGATGCCGGGTTCAGCCGCAAGCTCGGCGAGAAGGGGTGGATCGGGATGACCTGGCCGCGCGAGTACGGCGGCCAGGAGCGCAGCGTGCTGGAGCGCTACGTGCTGCTCGAGGAACTGCTGGCCGCGGGTGCGCCGGTGGCGGCGCACTGGATTGCCGACCGCCAGAGCGGCACGCTGCTGCTGCGTTTCGGCCGCGAGGAAGTGCGGCGGCGTTACCTGCCGGCGATGGCCCGCGGCGAGCTGTTCTGCTGCATCGGCATGAGCGAGCCCGATTCGGGCTCCGACCTCGCCTCGATCAGGACGCGCGCCACGCGTGTCGAGGGCGGCTGGAAGATCAACGGCTCCAAGCTGTGGACCACCAACGCGGACAAGGCGCACCTGATGATCGCGCTGGTGCGCACCAGCAAGGAGGCAGACAGCCGCCACGCCGGACTGAGCCAGTTCATCATCGAGCTGTCGAGCCCGGGCGTCACCGTCAAGCCGGTGGTCGACCACACCGGCGCGGCGCATTTCGGCGAGGTGTTTTTCAGCGACGTCTTCGTGCCCGACGAGATGCTGCTCGGCAACGAGGGCGACGGCTGGGCGCAGGTCAACGCGGAGCTGGCGCTCGAGCGCAGCGGACCGGAGCGCTATCTCAGCAGCTACCGCCTGCTCGAGGAACTGGTGGCGGCCGCCGGCGCCGAGCCCTCGTCCCGGATCACGGAGCTGATCGGCGAGCTCACGGCGGAGCTGTGGACGCTGCGCCAGATGTCGCTCTCGGTCGCCGGACAGCTCGCCGGTGGCGGCACGCCTTCGCTCGAGGCGGCCATCGTGAAGGATCTCGGCGCGCGCTTCGAACAGGAGCTGCCCCCGCTGGTGCAGGCCGCGCTCGATGACGAGACCTCGGTGGCCGGCGGCACGGCGCTGCAGGACGTGCTCGACTACCTGTTGCGGGCATCGCCGGCTTTCTCGCTGCGCGGCGGCACCCGCGAAATCCTGCGCGGCATCATCGCCAAGGGGCTCGGACTCCGATGAACGAACAGCAACGCATGCTCGCGGATATCGTGGAGCGCCTGTTTCCCGGGATAGCGGCGCAGCAGCGCGGACACGGCGCGCGGGGGGACTTCACGGGCGCGTGGAATCGGGTGCGCGAGCTCGGCATCGCCGACGTGCTGGTGCCGGAGGAGGCGGGCGGTTTCGGCGGGAACTGGCAGGATGCCGCGGTCGTGATGCACGCCTGCGGACAGCACGCGCTGCCGCTGCCGGTGGGCGAGACGCTGGTGGCGCGCAGGCTGCTTTGCGGCACCGACATTGCCGCGCCTCCCGAGGCCGCAATCAGCATGGCGGCGTGCGCCGAGGCAACGGTCGCGGAGGGTGGCGTGACGCTGCGCCTGCCCGGCGTGCCGTGGGGCGGGGGCGAGACGTGCGTGCTGACGGCTTTCGAGCATGAGGGTACGGAATACCTCGCGCTGTACGACACCGCGGCCGCGTCGCAGCGGCGCGCGCGCGATAGCGCGGGCAGCGAACCGCGCTTCGATCTGGTGCTCGACGAGAGCGCGCTGCTGGCGTCGAGCCGGTGCGAGCACGCACGGCGCGACCTGCGCGCCTGCGGCGCGCTGCTGCGCGCGGTGCAGACGGGTGGCGCGCTGCAGGGCGCCCTCGCGCTGACGATCGCCCACGTCAACGACCGCGTGCAGTTCGGGCGCGCACTGAGCAAGTTCCAGGTCGTGCAGCACCAGCTGGCGCTGCTCGCCGAGGAAGCTGCCGCGGTGAGCTGCGCGGCGGGCGCTGCCTGCCTTGCCGCGGATACGGGCGATGCCGGGTTCGCGATCGCCTGCGCGAAGCTGCGCGCGAACCGCTCCGTGCACCAGGCCACGTCGATCGCGCACCAGTTGCACGGCGCCATAGGCTTCACGCGCGAGCACGCGCTGCACCATTTCACGCAGCGCCTGTGGGCGTGGCGCTCCGATTTCGGCAACGACCGTTACTGGGCGGACAGCCTGGGACGGCTGGTGGCGCGCGCTGGCGCGTCGAATCTGTGGAGCCGGGTCACCGGCTGAAAGGGAGAGTGAAGATGATCGACATGCCGGAGCTCGCCGACGCGCGTCTCACGCTGGACGACGCCGGTGTCGCCACGCTGACGCTGGCGCGGGACGATGTCCGCAATGCCCTGACCGGCACGGGTCTGATTCCCGACATCGTGAACACCTGCGACTGGATCAACCGCAACCGCGCGGTCGGCGCGCTGGTGCTCACCGGGGACGGCAAGGCCTTTTCCTCGGGCGGCAACGTCAACGAGATGCGCGACAAGCGCGGCATGTTCGGCGGCACGCCGATCGAGGTGCAGGACGGCTACCGGCGCGGTATCCAGCAGATGACGCTCGCGATGTACCGGCTCGAGGTGCCGGCCGTTGCCGCCATCAACGGACCGGCGATCGGAGCAGGCCTCGATCTGTGCTGCATGTGCGATATCCGCATCGGCTCGACGCACGCGAAAGTCGGCTCGACGTTCGTGAATCTCGGCATCATTCCCGGTGACGGCGGCGCCTGGTTCCTGCCGCGGCTGATCGGGATCCAGCGCGCCGCGGAGCTGATGTTCTCGGGGCGGATCGTCGCACCCGCGGAATCGGTGGCGCTCGGCCTGATGATGGAAGTGACGGAGCCCGATGCCCTGCTGCCGCGTGCGCGCGAGATCGCCGCGCAATTCGCCGGCAAGCCACGCGATGCGCTGCGCATCGCCAAGCGCCTGCTATGGGCAGGCCAGCGCCTGGAACTGGGCGATTTCCTCGATTACTGCGCCAGCCAGCAGAGTCTGTGCCATACCAGCGATCAGCACCAAGCTGCGCTGCAGGCCTTCATGACCAAATAGCGTTGCTGGGCGGCCCATCGGGCCGCCGGCGTGGGCGCGCGCGATGCACAATCCGCGGCAGGTGAGTGCCGCGTCCGCTCGCACTGGCACGGTGCTTGCTCGAAGGACTTCGTTTCGGGGCAATCGACGGAAAATTGGCGCGCATACGCATGGCAGCTTCAGCGGCATCCACCCCCGTGGGCGAGGGTATCGGCCTGGCGCCCCTGGCCGAGGTTGCCGCGGCGCTTGCGTTCGTGGTGGTGGTGATATTTGCCATCGCCTGGGTGCTGCGCCGGCTGCAGGCCGGGGGCGTGGCCGGAGGCGGGCAGATGAAAGTCGTGGCCGGGCTTGCGCTCGGGCCGCGCGAGCGGGTGCTGGTGGTCGATGTGGGCGGCACGCAGCTGCTGCTCGGGGTCACGCCGACGCAGATCACGCGCCTGCACGAATTCCCTGACCCGGTGATCGAGGTCCAGCCCGGCGGTGGCGACTTCGCGCTGCGCTTGCGCCAGGCGCTCGGCCGGGGCGAGTCGTCGTGAGGCGCCGGGCGGGTTGCGTGTGGCGGCCCGGGGCCGCAGCCTGGCTGCTGGCCGCCCTGCTGGCGCTGCCGGGGCTGGCGCTGGCGCAGCCCGAGGCCGTCTCGCTCCTCGATGCCGGCGGGGCGCTCGGCGTGCCGGCGATGAAGGTCACCACGAATCCCGACGGCAGCCAGGACTACACGGTCACGATCCAGATCCTGGCGTTGATGACGGCGCTGACGCTGCTGCCGGCGCTGCTGATGATGATGACCGCGTTCACGCGCATCATCGTCGTGTTCGCGATCCTGCGCCAGGCGCTCGGCCTGCAGCAGACGCCCTCGAACCAGATCCTGCTGGGGCTGGCCCTGTTCCTCACGCTGTTCGTCATGAAGCCGGTGCTCGAGGTCGCGGACGAGCAGGCGCTGCAGCCGTATCTGCGCGAGGAGATCGGCGCGCGCGAGGCGCTGGATCGGGTGCGCGCGCCCTTCGCGGCGTTCATGCTGGCGCAGACGCGCGAGAGCGACCTGGACATGTTCCTGCGCATCTCGGGCACGGGGCCGGTGGCCGGGCCCGAAGCGGTGCCGTTCATGGTGCTGGCGCCGGCCTTCGTGACCAGCGAACTGAAGACGGCGTTCCAGATCGGCTTCCTGCTGTTCGTGCCTTTCCTGGTGATCGATCTCGTGGTCGCGAGCGTGCTGATGGCGATGGGCATGATGATGCTCTCGCCGATGATCATCTCGTTGCCGTTCAAGATCATGCTTTTCGTGCTGGTCGACGGCTGGGCCCTGGTCATCGGCTCGCTCGCCTCGAGCTTCGCGCTCTAGGGTGGCGGCGCCATGAGTCCCGACATGATGGTGCAGTTGCTGGGCGAGGGCTTCTTCCTGATCGTTCTGATGGTCAGCGTGCTGGTGGTGCCGAGTCTCGTGGTGGGCCTCGTGGTCAGCGTGTTCCAGGCCGCCACCCAGATCAACGAGCAGACGCTGAGTTTCCTGCCGCGCCTGCTGACCACGCTGGTCACGGTGATGGTGGCCGGGCCCTGGCTGCTGGCACGGCTGATCGAGTTCACGCGGCGCATCACCGACACCTTCGCGTTGGTCCTCGCCTGAAGCCATGATCGATCTCACGCTGCCCGCGCTGTCGCAATGGCTGGGGGCGTGGCTGTTCCCGCTGTTCCGCCTCGGCGGCTTCTTCCTGGTCGCGCCGGTGTTCGGCATGCAGCTGGTGCCGGCGCGCATCCGCCTCGGGCTGGCGCTGCTGGTGACCGCGCTGCTGGTGCCGCTGCTGCCGGGCGTGCCGGCAGTCGATCCGCTGTCGCCGGCGGCGATGCTGCTGGTCGTCGAACAGTTGCTGATCGGGATCGGGCTCGGCTTCGCGATGCAGGTGTTCTTCCAGGTCTTCGTGATGGGGGCGCAGCTGATGGCGATGCAGATGTCGCTCGGCTTTGCCTCGATGGTCGATCCGGCCAACGGCATCAGCGTCACGGTGCTGGCGCAGTACTTCCTGGTGCTGCTGACGCTGGTGTTCCTGGCCAGCAACGGGCATCTCGCGATGCTCGAGGTGCTGCTGGAGAGCTTCCGCTTCCTGCCCATAGGCTCCGGGGCGTTCGGCCCCGATCAGGCCTGGAGCCTGGCGTCCTCGGCCTCGTGGCTGTTCCTGAGCGGGTTGCTGCTCGCACTGCCGGCGGTGACGGCGTTGCTGGTCGTGAACCTCGCCTTCGGCGTGATGACGCGCGCCGCACCGCAGCTCAACGTGTTCTCGCTCGGCTTCCCGGTCTCGATGGTGTTCGGGCTGTTCATCGTCTGGGCCAGCATGCGCGAGTTCATGCCGCGATTCGACACGGTTTCCGCGCAGGCCTTCGCCCTGATGCGCCAGCTCGCCGGCGTGCCCTGAGGAGCGCGAGCGCCGCCGCTCAGTAGCTCGTCAGGCGGTTCAGCCCGTTCAGCGCGGCGATGCGGTAGGCCTCGGCCATCGTGGGGTAGTTGAACGTGGTCTCGATGAAGTAGCGCACGGTGTTGCGTGGTGCCGGCTGCTTCATGATCGCCTGGCCGATGTGGATGATCTCGGTGGCTTCGGCGCCGAAGCAATGAACCCCCAGGATCTCCAGCGTGTCGATGTGGAACAGCAGCTTCAGCATGCCCACGTCCTCGCCGCTGATCTGCGCGCGCGCGGTCTCCTTGAAGAAGGCACGGCCGATCTCGTAGGGGATGCTCGCCGCCGTGAGCTCGCGCTCGGTGGCGCCCACCGAGCTGATCTCGGGGAGCGTGTAGATGCCGGTGGGCGTGTCGTCGACGTGGCGCGTGTGCTCCTTGCCGCGCGCTGCGGCCGCCGCCGAGCGGCCCTGGTCGTAGGCGGCGCTCGCGAGGCTGGGCGCGCCGATCACGTCGCCGACCGCGAACACGCCGGCAACGGCGGTCTCGTAGCGCGTGTCGACGTGCAGCAGGCCGCGCGAATCGGGCTGCAGGCCGATGCGGTGCAGCTCGAGCCGGTCGGTGTTGCCGGTGCGGCCGTTGCACCACAGCAATGCCTCGCCCTGCAGACGCTTGCCCGAGCGCAGGTGCAGCGTCACGCCGTGCGCCGAGTGCTCGAGGCGTTCGTATTCCTCGCCGTGGCGGATCACCGCGCCCTGCGTGCGCAGGTGATACGACAGCGCATCGGAGATCTCGTCGTCGAGGTAGGAGAGCAGCTGCTCGCGGGTGTTGATCAGGTCGACCTTCACGCCCAGGGCGGAAAAGATCGAGGCGTATTCGCAGCCGATGACACCGGCGCCGTAGATCAGCAGCCGGCGCGGCGTGTGCGGCATCGTGAGGATGGTATCGCTGTCGAAAACCGCCGGGTGCGAGAAGTCGATGTCCTCGGGACGGTAGGGGCGCGAGCCGGTCGCTATCACGATCCCGGGGGCGCGCAGCACCTCGACGGCGCCATCGGGCAGCGTCACGCGCACCGTGTTGGCATCGACGAAGGAGGCAACCCCGAAATACATCGCGATGCGGTTCTTGGCGTAGTACTGCGAGCGCATCGCCACCTGGCGGCGGATCACGCCGCCCGCGTTCTGCAGCAGGGTCTGGAACGAGATGCGGCTGGGCTCGCCGATGGCGCGGAATATGGCGTTGGTGTTGTAGCGCGTCAGATCCTTGACCGCGTGGCGCAACGCTTTCGAGGGGATGGTGCCGCTGTGGGTGCAGCCGCCCCCGACCATGCGCCGGTCCTCGATCACCGCGGCGCGCAGGCCGTGCTTGGCCGCGTTCAGCGCCGCGGATTCCCCCGCCGGGCCGCTGCCGATAACCAGCAGGTCGAACTTGAATGCATCCATCACGGGCCGCCGGGCGAAAAAGGGCGTTATATAGCTGCTGCGCCCGGCGGCTGTCCAACGGCGAGAGCGTGATTACTGCGCGGGCGCGGGCGCGGGCGCGGTCTGCGCGGGCGTGGCGAAAGGGCGCGGCCCCTTGCCGGAACCGCCGTCGCCGCGACGCTCGTGACGGCGCTCCTGCATCATCTGCTTCTGCTCGGCGTGCTTGCGGTACTGCTCCTCGGTCAGCACTTCCTTGAGCTCGGCATCGCGTTGCTCGCCGATTTTGCGCATAGCCTCCTGGTGTGCCGCGCGCATCGACTCCGCCTGCCGGCGATGCTCCTCCAGGCGCGTGGCGAAGCGCTGGTTGATCTGCTCCACCTTGCCGGCCTGATCCGGCGACAGGCCGAGGTGCGCGCTCATGCGCTCGGTCATCGCGGCGGGATCCATTTGCCGCGCGGCCTTGCCCGGCTGGGCAGCGGACTGCGCGGCGACGGGGGCATCGGCCGCTTGCGCGACGCCGGCCAGCGCCAGCAGCAGGACGAGAGGCAGTGACTCGAGCAGGGTGTTCATGATTCCTCCGTTGGGTGTCGATGCGCCCGGACCAGGGGTGTCAGCGCGCAGTCCCGATGAGACGCGCGTTGCGCCGCGATTCCTTCGCCGGGATTCGCCGGGGTGGCGCGCACGGATCTTGCAGCGTGGCCCGCACTGTCAAGTTTCGGGCGCGCGGATGGCCGAGGAAGACACCGGTCAGGAGAAAACCGAGGAGGCGACCCCGCGCCGGCTGGAGCGTGCGCGCGAGGAAGGTCAGGTGCCGCGCTCGCGCGAGCTGAGCACCGCGGCGATCCTGCTGGCCGGCTCGGTTGCGCTGTTCGCCTTCGGCAAGGTGCTGGGCGCGGGCATGCTCGGGATCGGGCGCGACGCCTTCCGCTTCGACCGCCGCGCGCTGCAGGACCCGGATGCGATGCTGGCTGAACTCGGCTCGGCGGGCTCGGAGGTACTGCTGCTGATGGCACCGGTGTTGATCCTGCTGCTGCTGGCTGCTGTGCTCGGCCCCGCGGCACTCGGGGGATGGGTGTTCAGCACGCGTGCGCTGGCGCCGAAGCTCGAGCGGCTGGATCCGGTGCGCGGCCTGCAGCGGATGTTCTCGGTGCGTTCGCTCGTGGAGTTGCTGAAGGCGATCGCCAAGGTGCTGCTGGTGGGGGCGATCACGCTGCTGCTGCTGTGGGGGTTGCGCGGCGAGCTCGCGACGATGGCAATGCAGTCGCTGGAACCGGCGATACGCCATGCCGTGACGCTGATCGCCTGGTCGGCGATCGCCCTCAGCGCCTCGACGCTGCTCATCGCGGCGGTCGACGTCCCGTTCCAGCTGTTCGATCACGCGCGCAAGCTGCGCATGACCGTGCAGCAGGTGCGCGACGAGTTGAAGGAGTCCGAGGGGCGTCCCGAGGTCAAGAGCCGGATCCGTCAACTGCAGCGCCAGTTCGCGCGCAGCCGCATGATGGCTGCGGTGCCGACGGCCGACGTGGTGATCACCAATCCCACCCACTACGCCGTGGCGCTGCGCTACGACGCCGGGCGCGCCGCGGCGCCGATGCTGCTCGCCAAGGGCAGCGACCTGGTCGCGTTGAAGATCCGCGAGATCGCCGAGGCCAACGGCGTGCCGGTGGTCAGCTCGCCGCGCCTGGCGCGCGCGATCTACTTCACCACCGAGCTCGAGGCCGAGATCCCCGCCGGGCTCTACCTCGCCGTGGCGCAGGTGCTGGCCTACGTGTTCCACCTGCGCAATCACCGCCGTGGCCGCGCGGCGGCGCCGGTGCTTCCCGAGGAGCTGCCGATCCCCGAGGGCATGGACCGTCCCGGCGGCGTGTCGCGCGCCTGAACGCCTTGCCCGGTCCCGGCTGGAACCATTCTTGCAGCGTCCGCATTGGATGCGCCATCACGGGGCAGGAGCGTCAATAAATTGAACAGCGATACACACCGGCGCGGCCGGCCGGACGGTCACTGAGATGGCGGCCGGCAGCGGACGCATGAGCCGCGCGGGGATGCGCGACATGCTGCGCGTGCTCGCCCAGGGCAGCTTCGGGATTCCGTTGCTGCTGCTCATCGTGCTCGCGATGATGACGTTGCCGATACCGCCGCTGCTGCTGGATGCGCTGTTCTCGTTCAACATCGCGCTGTCGCTGGTGGTGCTGCTGGTGGCGGTCTACGCGCTGCGGCCGCTCGATTTCGCCGTGTTCCCGACCATCCTGCTGGTGACCACGCTGCTGCGCCTGGCGCTGAACGTGGCCTCGACGCGCGTGGTGCTGCTCGAGGGCCACACCGGCCCCGATGCCGCGGGCCACGTGATCGAGGCCTTCGGCAAGGTCGTGATCGGCGGCAACTACGTCGTCGGACTGGTAGTGTTCCTGATCCTGATCATCATCAATTTCGTGGTCGTGACCAAGGGTGCGGGGCGGATATCTGAAGTCAGCGCGCGCTTCACGCTGGACGCGATGCCGGGCAAGCAGATGGCGATCGACGCCGACCTGAACGCCGGGCTGATCAACCAGGACGACGCGCGACTGCGCCGCGAGGAGGTGGCGCAGGAGGCGGATTTCTACGGCGCGATGGACGGCGCCAGCAAGTTCGTGCGCGGCGACGCGGTTGCCGGCGTACTGATCCTCGCGATCAACCTGGTCGGGGGACTGGCGATCGGGGTGGCGCAGCACGATCTGGCCTTTGGCGATGCGATGCAGATCTACTCGCTGCTCACGATCGGCGACGGGCTGGTGGCGCAGATTCCCGCGCTGCTGCTCTCGACCACGGCCGCGATCATGGTGACGCGCGTGACCACGTCCAACGACATGGGTGACCAGATACTCGGACAGATGTTCGATTCGCCGCGCGCGCTTGCCGTGGCGGCCGGGCTGCTCGGGATCATGGGGCTGGTGCCGGGGATGCCGCACGTGGCGTTCATCGGGCTCGCCGCGTTGGCCGGGGCCGGGGCCTGGCTGATCCGCCGGCGCCGGCGCGAGGTGGCGGGCGAGCAACCGGCGGCGGCCGAGCTGGCGCGCGTGGCGTCGGTGCCGCCGGCCGAGCTCGGCTGGGACGACGTCGCGGCGGTCGACGTGATCGGGCTGGAGGTGGGGTACCGGCTCATTCCGATGGTCGACAAGGCGCAAGGCGGCGCGCTGCTCGGGCGCATCAAGGGCGTGCGCAAGAAGCTGTCGCAGGAAATGGGCTTCCTGGTGCCGCCGGTGCACATCCGCGACAACCTGGAGCTGATGCCCAACGCCTACCGGATCCTGCTGATGGGCGTGGCGATGGGCGAGGCCGAGGTGTTCCCCGAGCGCGAGCTCGCGATCAATCCCGGCCAGGTGTTCGGCCGGGTTGACGGCGTCGAATGCCGCGATCCGGCCTTCGGTCTCGATGCGGTGTGGATCGAGCGCAGCCAGCACGAGCGCGCGCAGACGCTCGGCTACACCGTGGTGGACGCCAGCACCGTGGTGGCGACGCACCTGAACCAGGTGCTGCTGGAGCACATCGACGAGCTCCTGGGTCACGAGGAGGTGGAGCAGCTGCTGCAGAAGCTGGCGAAGATGTCCCCGAAGCTCGCCGAGGAGCTGGTGCCCGGCACGCTCACCGTCAACCAGCTGCTCGGCGTGCTGAAGAACCTGCTCGCCGAGGGCGTGCCGATCCGCGACATCCGCAGCATCGCCGAGGCGATCGCCGCGCAGGCCGTGCGCAGCAAGGATCCCGCGGCACTGACCGCCGCGGCGCGGGTCGCGCTCGGGCGCACCATCTTCCAGCAGATCAGCGGCAACGCGGCGAGCCTGCCGGTGATCACGCTGGAACCGCAGATGGAGCAGGTGCTCATGAAATCGTTGCAGCGCGGCGGCGCGGCGGGGGGCGAGGCCGACGACATCGTGCTCGAGCCCAGTCTCGCAGAGCGGTTGCAGCGCTCGATGAACGAGGCGGCGCAGCGCCAGGAAGTGCAGGGCAAGGCGCCGGTGCTGCTGGTGCCGGCGCCGCTGCGCGCGGTGCTGGCACGCTTCATGCGCCATACCAATCGCGCGACGAAGGTCATCTCGTACCAGGAGATTCCCGGCAACAAGCAGGTCACCATCGAGGCGACCGTCGGCTGACAAACCCTATCCGGCGCCCGTGCGGGCGCCACCGCGGGAGAGCAAGGACATGAAACTCAGGCGAATCATCGGCCCGGACGTGAAGACGGCGTTGCGGCTCGTGCGCGAGCAGCTCGGTCCCGACGCCATGATCCTGTCGAACCGCCGCGTGCCGGGTGGCGTGGAAATCGTTGCCAGCCCGGAGCCGGATACGGCCACCCCGGCACGGTCGGCGTGCGCGAACGCGGGGGAACCGATGCTGCGTGCCTTCGGCCTGGCCGCCGGAGCCGTGGCCGCGGCGCCGCGCGCCCACGCCGCGCCCGGATCCGGGCCCGAACGTGCGCCGTCGCATGCGGGCGTGTTCGCGGCGCGACCAGCGCCTGTGCCTGCGCCCGGAGCGGTATCGATGGAGACGCTTGCGGGCGCGAGCCCGGCCGCGGCCCCGGGGGCGGGTGTCCCGCCACAGTGGCTGGAAATGCAATCGGAGCTGCGCAGCATGCGCACCCTGCTGGAGGAGCGCCTGCCCGGGCTGCGCGCGGAGCGTCCCGTGTTCGGGCCCGGCGCCGAGGGGCGAATCTGGCGCCGGCTGACCCGCATCGGCCTGCCCAACGAGCTGGTGCGCGAGCTCCTTGCCGGCGTCGATGGGACGGCGGGCTGGGAGGCGGCGTGGAGCGCTACCCTGGCGCGGCTGGTCGCGGGGCTCGGCACGGCCGGTGACGTGGTCGCGGCGGGCGGGGTGTGGGCGTTTGCAGGTCCCACCGGCGCGGGCAAGACCACGACGATCTGCAAGCTCGCGGTGCGCCACGTGCTGGAGCACGGCCCCGGGGAGCTGGCCCTGCTCAGCATGGATGCGGCGCGCATCGGCGGCGCCGACATGTTGCGCGCGGTCGCCCGCCTGCTCGGGGTGCCTTTCCATGCCGGCGCAAGCGGCGAAACGATCCAGGACGCGCTCGGGCGCGTGCCGCCGGCCACGCTGGTGCTGGTGGACACCGCGGGGGGCGGCCCGCGGCTGCGCGCGCCCGGTCGGCAACTCGAGGAGCTGGGCGCGATGCGCGAGCGGGTACACACGTTGTTGGTGCTGCCGGCCAACGTGCAGCTGTCCTGGTTGCACGCCGCGCTGCCAGACTACGCGGCGTGCGCGCCGCTCGGCGCGGTGGTGACGAAACTCGACGAGACGGCGAGCCTCGGCGAGCTGATCGGCGCGCTGCACCGCGAGAGCCTGGCGCTGGCCTACAGCACCGACGGGCCGGAGATACCGGATGACCTGCGCGTCGCCGACGCGGCGGTGCTGGTGGCGCAGGCGCTGGCGCTCGATCCCGAGGAGGAGCCGGGCAGGGAGCCCGTACCGGCAGCCCCGGCGGGTCTCGACCGCGATACGCCCGATGCGCCCGGCGTCAATGCGGCTAGAATAGCCTGATCATGCCCAGCGCGAGGGACGCCCGATGAATTCCGCTCACGGGGCCGGCAGGCCGGTCCAGGTGGTCGCCGTCACCGGCGGCAAGGGCGGCGTGGGCAAGACCAGCGTGTCGATCAATCTCGGCATCGCGCTGGCCGAGCGCGGGCACCGTGTCGTGCTGCTCGACGCCGACCTCGGGCTGGCCAACGTCGACGTGCTGCTGGGCCTGAGGCCCAAGCGCAACCTCGCCGACGTGCTCGCCGGCGACTGCGGGCTCGAGGACATCATGCTCGACGGACCGGGCGGCATCCGCATCATCCCGGCGTCGTCCGGCACCCAGTCGATGGCCTCGCTCAGCCGGCTCGAGCACGCGGGCCTGATCCACGCCTTCAGCGCGATCGGTGCGGGCATGGACGTGCTGGTGATCGACACCGCGGCCGGCATCGCCGATTCGGTGCTCAGTTTCGTGCGCGCCGCGCAGGAGTGCCTGGTCGTGGTGTGCGACGAACCGTCGTCGATCGCCGACGCCTATGCGCTGATGAAGCTGCTGCATCGCGACCACGGCATGCAGCACTTCCGCCTGCTCGGCAACATGGTCAGGAGCGCGCAGGAAGGCGCGAGCCTCTATCACAAGCTGGCGCAGGTCTGTGACCGTTTCCTCGACATCACGTTGCTCGACGCGGGCAACATCCCCTACGACGACATGGTGCGCAAGTGCATCCAGCGCCAGCGGCCGGTCCTGCTGGGCGCGCCGCAGTCGCGCGCCGCCGCGGCCTTCCGCGAGCTGGCGGTGCGGGCCGAACGCTGGCCCATACCCGAGGGCCCCAGCGGTCATCTGCAGTTCTTCGTCGAGCAGCTGCTCGACCACGCCGCTGCGGGCTGAACGGCGGTGTCCGCGGGTCCCGCCATGTACACCAGGACAGCCGCCCGGCCGCAGGCCCACGAGTTGCTCGAACAGTACGGGCCGCTGGTGCGACGCATCGCGCACCACCTGCTGGCGCGGTTGCCGTCCTCGGTGGACGTCGAGGACCTGATCCAGTCGGGAATGATCGGGCTGCTCGAGGCCGCCGCCAGCTACGATGCCTCGCGCGGCGCCAGCTTCGAGACATTCGCGGGCATCCGCATCCGCGGCGCGATGATCGACGAGGTGCGCCGCGGCGACTGGTCGCCGCGCTCGGTGCACCGCAACGCGCGCCGCGTCGCCGAGTGCATACGCACCGTTGAGTTGCGCAGTGGCGGCGACGCCAGCGATGCCGCGGTGGCGCGCGAACTGGGCGTGGGGATCGAGGAGTACCACGCGATGCTGCAGGACACGCTCGGCAGTCGCCTGTTCAGCCTCGATGAACTGATGGACGAGGAGCACGGCGAGCGCCCGGGTTTCGGCAGCACCGCGCACAATCCCGCGTTGCTCGCCGGGCGCGAGCGACTGGGGCAGGCAATTGCGGCCGCGATAGCGGGCCTGCCCGAGCGCGAGCGGCTGGTGCTCTCGCTCTACTACGACGACGAACTGAACCTGAAGGAGATCGGCCTCGTGCTCGATGTCAGCGAATCGCGCGTGAGCCAGATCCTCAGCCAGGCGACGAAGCGCCTGCGCGCCCGGCTGCAGGACTGGTGAGCAGCGCACGAGGCGGGAGCAGCGAGGGATCATGGACGCACTGAGCATCATCGGCATCGCGCTGGCCTTCTTCGCCGTGGTCGGGGGCAACCTGCTCGAGGGCGGCGAGCTGTCCGCGCTGGCGAACCTGCCCGCCGCACTGCTGGTCGTCGGCGGCACCGTCGGGGCCGGCCTGCTGCAGATGCCGCTCGCGGGCCTCAGGCGAGCGCTCGCCATGATGCGCTGGGTCTTCGTGCCGCCGCGCCACGCTTTCGTCGAAGGCGTGGAGCAGGTGGTGCGCTGGGCAACCACCGCGCGGCGCGAGGGGCTGCTGGGGCTGGAGGCGGTCGCCGAGATGGAGCCCGATGCGTTCGCGCGCCGCGGCCTGCAGCTGCTGGTGGACGGCAACGAGCCCGAGGCCATACGCAGCGTGCTGGAGTCGGAGTCGGGCCTGCGCGAGCAGCGCGACGTGGACGCCGCGAAGTTCTACGAGAGCATGGGCGGCTACGCGCCCACGATCGGCATCATCGGCGCCGTGGTCGGCCTGATCCACGTGATGGGCAACCTCGCGGATCCCGCGCGCGTGGGGCCGGGGATCGCGGTGGCCTTCGTCGCGACGATCTACGGCGTGGCGCTGGCGAACCTGTTCTTCCTGCCGATCGCCGGCAAGCTGCGCAGCTGCGTGCGCGAGGCGGCGCAGTACCGCGAAATGATCATCGAGGGCATCATCGCGATCGCCGACGGCGAGAATCCGCG
>JAGPES010000328.1 GCA_018057015.1 Pseudomonadales bacterium
CGGGGCTGGGTCAGCTGGTCGAGGCCTGTATCCGCTCCGACCGCATCCTGGACTTCGGCGGATGAGCGCCCGCGACAGCGCGCCGCGGCGCAGCGTGCTGGTGGTATGCCGCACTGCCCCGTACGGACGATCGCGCGCGCGCGATGCGCTCGACGTCGCGATGGCCTTCGCGGCCTTCGACCAGCCGGTCACGCTGCTGTTCCTGGGCGACGGCGTGCTGGCCCTCGCGGCCGGACAACGGCCGGTGGCGGAGTTCTCGCGCAGCCTGGAAAAGCTGCTCGGCACGCTCGCCGACTATGGCGTCGAGGCAGTGCACGCCGACGCGGCGGCGCTCGCCGCGCGCGGGCTGGACGCGCAGGCCCTCGCGCTGCCGGTGCGCCTGGCCGGGACGGAGGAGCTCCGGGAACTGTTCGCCGCGCACGAGCGCGTGCTCACGGTGTGAACCGCCGATGACCCTGCACATACTCTCCGCCTCCCCGTTCGCGGGCAGCTGCCTCGCGGAATGCCGTCGCGTGATCGCCACCGGGGATGCCTTGCTGCTGACCGGTGACGGCGTCTACGCCGCGCTGGGCGACGCCGCCGCGGTGCTGCGCGAGCTGCACGCCGCCGGCGTGGCGATCTTCGCGCTCGCGGAGGACTGTGCCGCGCGCGCCATCGACACGCGGCTACCCGACTGCCTCACCACGCTGGACTACGGCGGCTTCGTCGATCTCGCGGTCGCGCACCCGCGCACCGTGTCGTGGTTCTGAGATGGGCGCGAACGCACCGCTGCCGCCGCGCGATGCCGACGGTTTCCTGCTGGATCGGGCCGACTGGAACGAGCGCGTGGCCACCGTGCTCGCGCGCGAGGAAGGCCTGACGCTGACGCCCGCGCACCGGGAAATCCTGCACATGCTGCAGGCGTACTATCGCGAGCACGAGCACGCGCCTGCCATGCGCGCACTGGTCAGCCTGACGCGACGCACGCTGGGTCCCGACAAGGGCCGCAGCGTCTACCTGCTCGGACTGTTTCCCGGCAGCCCCGCGCGCGTGGCGGCGAAGATCGCGGGCCTGCCCCGCCCCGAGCACTGCCTGTGAGCGACCCCATGAACCTGTCCGCGCCACCATCATCGTGCCCCGAGGAGCATCCCTTCGCGCCCTTCGTGCGTGCGCTCGGACGCGGGCGGCGCGGCGCGCGCGCGCTCGCGCGCGACGAGGCACGCACGGCACTCGGGATGATCCTCGACGGTGAGGCCGATCCGCTGCAGACCGGCGCCTTCCTGATGCTGCTGCGCGTGAAGGAGGAAACGGCCGACGAAATCGCCGGTTTCGTGCAGGCCGCGCGCGAGCGCGCGCAGCTGCCGGACGTCCCGATAGCCGTCGACCTGGACTGGCCGACCTACGCAGGCAAGCGCCAGCAGCCGCCGTGGTACCTGCTGTCGGCGCTGCTGCTGGCCGCGCACGGGCACCGCGTGCTGATGCACGGTTGCGAACCGCACGCGCGCAACCGCCTGTTCGCCGCGCAGGCATTGGAGGCGCTCGGCATCGCGCCCGCACGCGACTGGAATGAAGTTCGCGCCGGGCTGCAGACGCGCCATTTCGCCTATGCCCCGCTGCGCCTGTTCAGCCCGGGCCTGCAGGCGCTGCTGAACCTGCGCCACCTGTTCGGCCTGCGCTCACCGGTGAACACCTTCGTGCGCCACATGAACCCGCTGGCCGCGCCGGCCACCCTGCAGAGCCTGCAGCATCCCGCCTATGCCGTGCTGCATGCCGGCGCGGCACGGCGGCTGGGGCAGCCGCGTGCGCTGATCTTTCGCGGCGAGGGCGGCGAATGCGAGCTGCGCCCGAATGCCGATAGCCGCTGCATCCTGCTCGCGGGCGAGTGCGAGCAGGAGATCGGCTTTGCGCGGCAGATTCCCGAGCGCGGCGACGCCACCGTCGTGCCGGACGCAACGGCGCTGTCCGCATTGTGGCGCGGTCGCGACGGGAACAGCTATGGCGAGGCGGCGGTGATCGGCACGGCGGCTGCCGCGCTGCTGACGCTCGGTCGCGCGAGCGATGCCGACGCCGCGCTGGCGCTCGCGCGCGACTACTGGCGCCGGCGCGGTGCCTGGCCCGGAGACACGACGTGAGATACAGCGAACAGGACTATTCCGCGCAGGCCTGTGCCGCGCTGCTCGAGCAGAAGGTGCGCGTGGTGCGCGATGCCATGCACGAGCTCGGCGCGCCCGCGCCCGAGGTGCATGCCTCGCCGCCGCGGCACTACCGCCAGCGCGCCGAGTTCCGCTTCTGGCACGACGGCGACGACGCCTTCTACGCGATGTTCGATCCGGCGAACCCGCGCGAGCCCGTGCGCGTCGACGCATTCCCGCCCGCCTCGCAACGCATCAACGAGCTGATGCAGCGCCTGCGCGCAGCGCTGCTGCGTTCGCCGGCGCTGAAGCGCAAGCTGTTCCAGGTCGAGTTCCTGAGCACGCTCGGCAACGAGGGCCTGGTGGTGCTGGTCTACCACCGCCCGCTCGACGCCGCCTGGGAAGACGCCGCCCGGGAATTGAGCCACACGCTGGATGCGCAGCTGATCGGGCGTTCGCGCGGGCAGCGCATCGTGGTCGGGGAATCGTTCGTGACGGAACGCCTGCGGGTCGACGGACGCGAACTCGTGCTGCGCCAGCCCGAAGGCTGCTTCACGCAGCCCAATGCCGAGGTGAACCGCGCGATGCTGTCGTGGGCGCGAGCGGGCTGCGGCGGCGCGCGCGGCGGGCTGCTGGAGCTCTACTGCGGTATCGGCAACTTCACCGTCGCGCTCGCCGATCGCTTCGAGACGGTGCTGGCAACCGAGATCAACAAGGTCGCGATCGCCGCCGCCGAGCACAACCTCGCGGCCAACGGCATCGGCAACACCTTCATCGCGCGGCTTTCCAGCGAGGAGGCCTCGGCCGCGCTGGCGCGCGAACGGCCCTTCCGCCGGCTGCGCGATTTCGACCTCGACCGTTTCGAACCCGGCACCGTGCTGGTCGATCCGCCGCGCGCCGGGCTCGATCCGCGCACGCTGGCGCAGGTCGCGGGCTTCGGGCGCATCGTCTACATCTCGTGCAATCCGCAGACGCTGCGCGAGAACCTCGCGGCGCTCGCGGCGACGCACGACATCGAACGCTTCGCGCTATTCGACCAGTTCCCCTATACCCCTCACCTGGAGTGCGGCGTGACACTGCGGTGTCGCAAAACCGGCTGACAACCACCCCGGGAGTAAACCCATGCGACCGCAGAAACTGGACGATGCAACGATCGGCGCGCGCCTCGCGGCGCTGCCGGGCTGGAGCCTGCGCGAGGGCAAGCTGCGTCGCGACTACCGCTTCGCGGATTTCAGCGCGGCCTTCGCGTTCATGACGCGCGCGGCACTGCGCGCCGAACAACTGGACCATCACCCGGAATGGTTCAACGTCTACAACCGCGTCGAGATCGCGCTGAGCACGCACGACGCGGACGGCATCACCACGCTCGACTTCACGCTGGCAGAGGCGATGGAGGAATTTGCGCGGGCGCAGGGAGCGGCGACCGCCTGAGACAGGCCTTCAGTAAACCGCAAGCCCGTGCTTGAGCAAGGCGCGGGGCAGGATCTCGTCCAGGCGTGAGAGGTCATCCGGGCCGATCTCCAGCAGCTTGAGCCCGTGACGCTCATAGACCGCCTTCTTGTCCAGCTTCGCCGTCAGCTGACCCGGCGCCGCCTCGTCGCCCCAGTACTCGAGGTAGAGGTGCAGCGAGGGCAGGTAGAAATCGCAGCGGTAATCACCATCCACCGGCAGGCGACGGTGATGGGCGTGCGCGATCTCCGACATGTACAGCCAGTGGCAGATCATCAGTTGCGCCTTGCTGTGCAGCACGTGCCCGTCGAGCGCGCGCAGTCCGTCGCCGCCGTCGACTCGGATCTCGCGCTCGGCATCACCAAACAGGTCGCGCTCCGCGGCCTCCCCGATGTGCTCGTAGGCGTGGATCACCTGCAGGTTCTCGTTCAGCACGGGGTTCGCGGGCAGCGTGGCCGGCCAGCGCACATAGGGCACGCCGGTGTCGGGGTATTCCTCCTGTACCCCGCCTAGCGCCTTGCCGCGGGCGGTGAGCTCCCAGCCCTTCACGCCCTTGCGGATCCAGCCGAGTTCCAGCAGCAGGAGATTGGTCTGGCGCGCCGACATGCCTATGCGCAGCCCCAGCGCGGCCGCGTTCAGCAGGGTCTGCTCGGGGCTCACGCTGAACAGGCGGTGCTCCAGCACCTGCTCCGGCCAGCCGATATAGGTGCCGAAACGTTCGCTGTTCAGGTACCTGCCGCCCTCGAATTCGCCCTTGCGCGTCAGCCGCCACTGTTCGCCCTGGCGCACGATCCAGCCCTGTTCGGC
>JAGPES010000329.1 GCA_018057015.1 Pseudomonadales bacterium
TTCGCGCGCGCGTTGCGCCGCGCCGGGCACCGCGTGCACTACCTGGCGATCGACGACGCCGGCAATCTCCAGTCGCTCTGCGCCAACCTCGATGCGCTGCTCGCGCAGCATCGCGTCACCCGTTTCGAGTACCAGTCCCCGGACGAGTGGCGGCTCGACCATCGGCTCGCAGACTACGCGGCAGCGCTGCCGATTCCCGCGCGGATGGTCGACAGCGAGCACTTTCTCGGCGCGCGCGACGAGGCCGCGGCGCTGTTCGCCGGGCGCGGCCAGTGGCTGATGGAGCGCTTCTACCGCCACATGCGGGTGCGTCACGGTGTGCTGCTGGACGCCGCGGGCAAGCCGGCCGGCGGGCAGTGGAACTACGATCGCGACAACCGCAAGCCGTGGCGCGGCGCGCCGCCCGAACCGCGCGATCGCCGCCGTACGCACGACCACGCGGCGCTGTGGCGGCAGATCGAAGCGGCGGGGGTGAAGAGCTTCGGCGCGCCGCGCGAGCGCGACTTCCGCTGGCCGCTGGACCGCGCGCAGGCGCTCGCCGAGCTCGATGCCTTCGTCGTCGAGGCGCTGCCGTATTTCGGTGACTACCAGGACGCGCTCACGCGGCAGGCATGGCGGTTGTTCCACTCCCTGCTCTCGTTCGCGCTGAACGTGAAGATGCTGCATCCGCGCGAGGTGATCGCGCGTGCCGAGACCGCGTGGCGCGAGGGCAGGGTGCCGCTGGCGGCGGCCGAGGGCTTCATCCGCCAGGTCCTGGGCTGGCGCGAATACGTGCGCGGCGTCTACTGGGCGGGCATGCCGGGTTACGCGGACGAGAACGTGTTCGCTCACGCGCTGCCGTTGCCGGCGTGGTTCTGGAACGGCCGCACAGGGATGCGCTGCGTGGCGCACGCGATCGGCCAGTCGCTGGACGAGGCCTATGCGCACCACATCCAGCGCCTGATGGTGATCGGTAACTTCGCGCTGCTGGCCGGGCTCGATCCGCAGGCCCTGCATCGCTGGTACCTGGGCATCTACATCGACGCCTTCGAGTGGGTCGAGCTGCCCAACACGCTCGGCATGAGCCAGTTCGCCGACGGCGGCCGGCTGGCGACCAAGCCCTATGTATCGAGCGCGGCCTACATCGACCGCATGGGTGATTACTGCAAGGGCTGTCCTTATGACCGCAAGGCGCGCACCGGCGCCACGGCCTGCCCCTTCAACGCGCTGTACTGGGACTTCTTCGCGCGCCAGCGCGACCGGCTGGCCGGCAACCACCGCCTCGGCATGGTCTACCGCCAGCTCGGGAAGATGGCGCCGGCGGAGCTCGCGGCGCTGCGTGCGCGCGCCGGGGAGATCCGCGCCGGGCTGGACGCGCTCTAGAGACTCTGCACGAAGTCGCGCACGCCGTTCAGCAGCATCTGCGTGGCGAGCACCACGAGGATCATGCCCATCAGCCGCTCGAGCGCACGCGAGCCGCGCGCGCCGATCAACTTCAGCAGGTGCGGCGAGGCGACGAGCAACACCGTCGCGCCGGCCCAGGCCAGCACCAGCGCGAGGCTCCAGTCGAGCAGCCGGTCGGGCCGGGTCGAACTCAGCAGCAGCACGAAGGCGATCGTGGACGGGCCGGCGGTCAGGGGAACCGCGAGCGGCACGATGAACGGATCCTCGACGTCGCCGTCCTCGTCGGCGCCCGCGTCGGGAAAGATCATGCGCAGCGAGATGATGAACAGCAGCACGCCGCCGGCGATGCTGAGCGAGGACTGGCTCAGCTGCAGGAAGCCGAGGATGGCGTTGCCGGCGAACAGGAAGCCGAGGAGGATCGCCAGCGCGATCACGAGCTCGCGGGCGACGACCGCGCTGCGCCGGCGCGGGTCGAGCTTCGACAGCACCGCGTTGAACACCGGCATGTTGCCGAGCGGGTCCATCACCAGGAACAGGGTTGCCGCGGCCGGGGCTATTTCATTCCAGTTCACGCACGGCTCCTGCGGCAGTGACGGTTCCCCTACAGCTTAGCCGCGACCGATCATTCCGCGAGCCGTGCAATGCGCAGGCGTGTCAGCGTGGTGGCGGCGATGCGCCACTCGCCGTCGATCCGGCGGTACTCGTCGTGGTAGTGGCCGTAGCCCTCGAAGCGGTTGCCGGGCATCTCGACGCGATCATACATGGCCCAGATGCCGGTCGCGGTGTCGGGGCCCGTGAGCGTGATCTCGGGCATGTGGCCGTGGTGCACGGTCACCAGCGGCTCGAGGATCTCGCGATTGCCCGCGACGAACTCCTCGCGGCTGGCGTAAGCGATGTCCGGATGCGGCCCGCGGTAGAGACCGCTGAAGTCCGCGGTGAACAGTTCGCGCCACGCCTCCCACTGCTTGGTGTCCATGAGGCGGAAATAGCGCGCCTTGAGGCGCTTTATCGCCTCGATGTCCTCGCAGTCCGGGCACCTCATCGCAGCCACCCCCGTGGGTCCGGCTTCAGCCGGACGGTTTCAGGCATCAAAGGTGATCATCACCTTCGCCGAACTGTCAGCGTCGCGCGCGACCTTCAGCGCCTCGATGAAATCGGCCAGCGCGAAGCGGTGACTGATCAGGGGCGCAATGTCGACGCGCGGGTCCTGCAGCATCCCGATCACTTCGGGGAATTCGCGCGGGTAGCCGATCGACCCCTTGATGGAGAGTTCCTTTATCAGCACGAACTGCAGGTCGAGCGGGACGGGCTTCTTGTGCACGCTCACGACGACCACGCGCGCGCCCACCGGCGCGATGCGCACGATCTCCTCGAAGGCCGCCGCGGCGCCGGTGGCCTCGATGTAGACGTTGCTCGCCACCAGCGGGATGCCGTAGACGTCGCCGCTGCCGTGTGCCTCGCCGAGGCGAGCCATGACGTCGTCGCGCTTGGGGTTCAGCGTGAGGCGTGCCCCGAGCTCGCGCGCACGACGCAGCCGCTCGTCCGAGAAGTCGATGACCGCGACGTCCCTCACGCCCTTGTGCCGCAGCGCGACAACGGCACCGAGGCCGATGCAGCCGGCGCCGTAGACCACGACCTTGTCGGTCGCGAGCGGGGCGGCGATGTTCACCGCGTGCATCGCCACCGACAGCGGCTCGACCAGCGCCGCGCGCTCCAGGGGCATGTCCGCGGGCACCGCGTGCACGTTCACGCCGAGCCGGGCGTTGCGCACCAGCAGCCGCGGGGTGAAGGCCCCCTCGGGGCCGCCGTTGCCGATGTTGTCGGCGGCCATAGGATCGACCACCACTTTTTGTCCGGGCACGATCCCCTGCACCGCGTGGCCGACCTTCTCCACGGTGCCGGCGAACTCGTGTCCCAGTGCCATCACCGAGGGGTTCGGCCCGGCCGGCATGCCGCCCATGTCGATGTAGGTGATGTCGCTGCCGCAGATGCCGCAGGCACCGGTGCGCAGGATGATGTCGTTGGCGCCGGCGATCGCCTCGCGGGCCGGATCGAGGCGTACGTCATTCGGACCGTGGATGTTCACTTGCAGCATTGTCTTGTCCTTCTACCTGTGGGTCGGCATTCATGCCGACGTGTGCCGTGCCTCCCCGTGGGTCGGCATTCATGCCGACTTGTGCCCTGCCTCCCTGTGGGTCGGCATTCATGCCGACTTGTGCCCTGCCTCCCTGTGGGTCGGCATTCATGCCGACATGTGCCTTGCTTCCCTGTGGGTCGGCATTCATGCCGACATGTGCCTTGCTTCGATGCGGCGGGTTCGGCTTTGCCGAACCCTTGTCGGGCTGAAGCCCGACCTACAGCCCGACCTACAGCAAGACCTGCAGCCCGACCTGCATCAGCTGAAGCCGAAGCCGTCGCCGGTCACGATCGGCGTGTTGGTCCACGCGCCCGAGGGCGTGCGGTAGAAACCCGCCGCGGCCAGCGCGCCGCCGTCGGCGTGCACGGTGGTGCCGGTGACCCAGCTCGAGAGCTCGGTGGCCAGGAAGACCGCGCAGCCCGCCATGTCGCGCGGCTCGCCGAAACGCCCCAGCGGCGTCCAGCGCGCCACGTTCTGCTGCAGTTCGGGCTTGATGTAGAGCGAGGGCTTCACCTGCTCGGTCTCGGTGGTTTCGGGCGCGATTGTGTTCACGCGGATGCCCTCGGGTCCGAGGATCAGCGCCAGGCTCTTCGTGAAACCGGTGATGGCGGACTTGAATGCCGAATAGACCGGGCACATCGGGATGGCGCGGAAGGCCTCGATGGAGGATACGTTGATGATCGTGGATCCCGGGGCGCGCTGGCGCAGCAGCGGCAGCGCGGCCTGCGAGACCGTGAACACGTGGCGCAGGTTGATTGCATACAGCGCGTCCCAGAATTCCTCCCCGGCCCGATCGAAGGGATGCATGAACTCGCCGATCGAGTCGCCGACGTTGTTGACCAGCGT
>JAGPES010000330.1 GCA_018057015.1 Pseudomonadales bacterium
CCTTAAAGCCCCTCTCCGGAGGGGCTTTTTTTGCCTGTCTTTATTGTGGGCTGCTCTTCCTGTGGGCTGCTCTTCCTGTGGGTCGCCATTTATGGCGACCCAAAAGGCTGTCCCACAAGGCTATCCCACATGGCTGCCCCCCACAAAGGCTGTCCCAAATGGCAACCATGATCCTGCAATCAACTCCCGCACCCTCCTCACCGGTCCGTCGGCCCATGCACGACCCCCGATGCAGCGCGCGCGAACGCGCTCTCGCGTACTCGCTGTTCGACTTCGGGCTGGACGCGGCCTTCTTGGCCGATCTCGCCGCGCTGCTGTACGGCATGCACCGCGCCACGCATCACCCGCTGGACCCGTCGCTGCGCGGCGGCACGCAGACCTTGGACAATCTGCTCGAGCGGCGCGAACCCTATATCCTGCGGCTGCGCGCGGCCATCGAGGCGGTGCTGACGGACTGGCTGCGGCAGCTGCCGTCCGATGACTCGCATCCCTTCCTGGGCCGCCGCCCCGAGCGGCTGCGATTCACCGGCTAGTGGTCGGTTCTGCTCACGAGCCAGGGCTCGCGCTGGCGCCCGCGGTCGCGCGGCTGGTGCTGTTCCCCTCGTACCTGTGGCATGGCACGGTGGCATTCAGCGCGCCGGGCGAACGGCTGACCGTCGCCTTCGACGTGGCCCCCGCGGGCTGAGCGCTAGAGGAACACCTCGTCGCGGCGCGTGCGCTCGGCGATGCGTTCGCCGCCGATGCGGAAGTCGCCGATGCCCTCGACCAGCCGCGTGCAGGCCACGCGCTCGGCCTCGCTCAACCAGGGGTTCCAGGTGTCCATCAGCAGGATAACGCGCAGCTCCGCACTGCGGTTCCACGCCTCGTGCTCGAAGGTGTCGTCGAAGACCATCACCTCGCCCTCGCGCCACGCGTGCGGCTCCTCGCCGAGCACGTGCAGCGCGCAGCCGGGCGGCACCACCAGCGGAAGGTGCGCGACCACGCGCGCGTTGGTCACGCCGCGATGCGACAGGATGTGCGCGCCGGGACGCAGCAGCGAGAACAGGATCTCCGGGGCGTGGTCGCGGATCTCGACGCGCGTCAGCAGTTCCAGTGCCCCCACGGTCGCGGGACAGCGCGCGCAGTTGGCATCGAAGCGCTGGCCATGGCGATGGAAGAACAGCGCATCCCAGCTGCCCTCGTCGGAGGCGCCGGCGACCAGCAGCTTCAGCTGCTCGCGGTCCTGGAACGGCTGCAGCCCGTCGCGCGCCGCCACCGCGGCCAGCATCTCCTCGCGGATCGCCGCGGTGCGCGATTCCAGCTCGGCAATCCACGGGAACAGCTCCAGCGGCAGGAAGGCCGCGGTCGGCAGGCCCGGCACGTACAGGAAATTCGGCTTCTGCCGCGGATCCGGATAATCCGGCGCAAGCTCGCGCAGGTAGATCCGCAGCCCCGCGCGGATGCGCCGCATCTCGTCCTCGCCGAACTCCTCGACCAGCGGCGCCAGCACCCGGTGCAGCAGCCGCGGGCGCTCCACATCGACGAAGTCCATCGCGTGCACCACGCGCGGCCGCACCGCGGGCGAGGTCGTGTCGTTGTTGCGCCACGCACCCTTGGCCTGCGCGTCGATGATCGCGCGCCAGTAGGCCATGGCGGCGCCGGTGCGGTCCCCCGTCGCCTCGAGCACCTCGCCGATGCAGAGTGCCGCGGTGTGGTTGCGCGCGTCACGGCGCAGCGCCTCGGCGAAGGCCGCCCGCGCGGCGTGCAGGTCCGCGGCCGCCTGGCAGGCAACCCCGAGATTCAGCCAGTGCGCCGACACGCCGGGCTCGAGCCCCGTGACCTGGCGGCTGAAGTCCACGGCACGCCCGGGATCCCCGGCACGGAACGCGCGCATCGCGAGGTAGCGCAGGCTCTCGATGCGCGCCGCGACCTCGCCCTGCGCGAACAATTGTCCATAGAGCGCATCGGCGCGCGCGAAGTCCTGGCGCGCCGCGGCGGCGCGCGCCTCCTCGAGCACGTCCGGCGCGGATGCAGCGCCGCTCACGGCGTGTCCGCGGCGGCAGAGGAGCGCAGCGGGACGCGGGAGCAGCGCATTTCAGAGCGCACGCCGCAACGGCTCCGCCAGCAGCACACCGGCCATGCAGGCGAGCACCACGGCGCCGCCGAGCCAGGACAGCTGCACCTGCTGCAGCGCCACCTCGGCGAGGTCCAGGAACGGTTCCAGGGGGAACTGGCTCGCGACCACGGCCGAACCCGGCACGGCAGCAACGGGCACCACCCAGTCGAGACGCGCCACGCGCGGCACGGGCGCCGGGGGCAGGGCGGCGAGCACGCGCTGCGTGAAGCCGTCGTCGTCGAGATGCGGTTCGGCCGCGCGCAGCGCGCGCTCGAGCCACCGGTCGTCATGCGTTGCCATTGTCGAATCCCTCCTGCCAGTCGCTCAGCAGTTCCTGCAGCTTGTGGCGGCCTCGAAGCACATGCGTTTTCACCGTTCCGATCGGCAGCCCCATTATGTCCGCTATCTCCGGGTGCGAAAACCCGCGCTGGAGCGCGAAGTGCACCGCGTCGCGCTGCGCCGGGCTCAACTGCCGCAGCGCGGCGTCGAAATCGTCCATGAAGGCGCGCGATTCGCTTTCGTCCGGCGCGACCGCATGGTGCTCGGCGACCTCCTCGGTGTCCGGCTGGTGACGCCGCACCTCGCTGAGGAAGCTGCGATAGGCGATGCGGTAGAGCCAGGTGCGGAAGCTGCTGTCGCCGCGGAAATCCGCCAGCGAGCGCCAGGCCCGGATGAAGGTCTCCTGCGCGAGGTCGTCGGCCAGCGCCGCGTTGCCGCGCGTCAGCCGGCGCAGCGAGCAGCGGATCTCCGACTGGTGGCGGTTCACCAGCACGGCAAAGGCCTGGCGTCCGTCAGGCTTCGCCGCGCGCCGCACCAGTTCCTCGTCGCTTGCTGCGACCACGGCGCGGCTCGCCTCAGACCGTGCGTCCGGGGGAGTTCTTCTCGACCGACCACACGAACAGCTGCGCGATGCCGACGCACAGCGGTATCAGGCCCAGCGTGGCCACGTCGGGACCGGAGAGCGTGAACAGCGCCGCGCCGATACCCACGCCCAGCGCCACGTTCACCGTGCCGCGCGAAAGCCCGCTGCGCCCGTTGTTCTTGCCCTTGTCGAGCGCGTCCAGCAGCTCGATCGGCACCTCGTGGCCCTGCGCGATGATGCCATCGATGGTCTGGTGCACCATCTCGCGCTTGCGGCGGCTGTTGTAGCTCACGATCGCCACGATCAGTACCGGGCCGAGGAACAGCACCGTCACCGGCACAATGGCCGATATCGCCTCGGCCCAGGGATCGACCTCGCGGCCGCTCGCATCCACGACGACGTGGCCCGGTTCGCGCAGCGCGCGGATTTCGTCGAGCGCCTCGCGCAGCTCGCGCATCGCTTGCTCGTCCACCTCCTGGCGCGCCTCCTCGGGCAGCCCGGCCAGCGCCTGCTCCAGTTCGCCGACCACGCGATCCACCACGCCAGCGGCGCTCTCGCCTTCGCCGCCCTCGACCCGGATCACGATGCCGCGCTCGCCGGCTTCCTCGCCGTCGCCGATACGCATCGAGAATGCATGCGGTTTCTCCGCGGCCGGCGCGTCGCCCGCCGGCAGAGCCTCGACGGCCGGCGACGCCTCGGGCGCGGGCGCATCCGCGGCGCGGCCGAAGCCGGCGCAAAGCGTCAGCGCCATGCAGGCGCCGAGAGCAATCAGGGAGTGATGGTGTCTGGTGTTCATGGATAGGGTCCTCGAGCAGCCAACGGTTTCAGGGCCCCGGGGTTTCCGGGTTCTTGCCCGTACAGACGCAGACGCGGGCGGCATGGATTCAGTCGCCATGAATGGCGACCCACAGGATTGGCGACCCAAAAGGGATGCCTATGGCAGCAGCAGCTGCATCTTGGAGTGGTAATTGCGTTTCAGCGATTCGTCGGCGGCTACGGCCTCGGCCTTCTCCAGGTCGGCACGCGCGCGCCGGGTGTCGCCGCGCTGCAGGTGCACCATGCCGCGCAGGAAGAGGAAGGAATCTTCCTCGGGCTTGCGGCGGATCGCGAAATCGAGTTCCTCCAGCGCCTTGTCGTAGTCGCGGGCGAAGAACGCGGTACGCGCCTGCTGGTAGCGGTAGTACGGGTTGTTGTCGCGGTGTCGCTGCGCGAGTTCGCGGTAGTGCGTGGCGCGCGCGCTGTCGCCGCGGCGCTCGTAGAGGCGCGCGAGGTTGCTGATCGCGACCATGTCGGCGCCGTCCTGGCGCAGCGCCTCCAGGTAACTCGCCTCGGCGTGGGCCAGCGCGCCCGCGCGCAGGTACACGGTGCCGAGGTTGGTCCACAGCGGCGAGAAGGAGTCGTCGGC
>JAGPES010000331.1 GCA_018057015.1 Pseudomonadales bacterium
ACATGGCTGACAGCCTGGAATCCGCGCGCAAGGTCTACCAGCGCTTCGCGCAGGCGGTGCACAAGTACATGCAGGTGGACATCGACTGGTTCGGCCACGTCAGCGCCGACCGCGCCGTGGTCACCTCGGTGCGGCTGCAGCACCCGGTGATCCTGGTGCAGCCCGACGCGCCGGCCAGCCAGTGCTTCCATGCGCTGGCGCAGGAGCTCGAACAGGTCTGTTCCGGCGAGCAGGGCCCCGGGCTCGCCGAGCACCTGCGTTCGCTGCAGCCCGAGACCGCGGTCGATCCGGCCTCGGCCGCGATCGACATGATCCGCAGCGCGCAGCCGACGCGCCCCGTGGCGCACGAGGCGAACCTCGGCGAGCTGCACCGCCAGTTCATCGACTGCATCCAGGAGAGCAAGGGCAGCGCGGAAGAACTGGTCGCCGCGATCAAGCCGATCATCGACGCCTACGTGGCGCGCTTCCACTCCTTCCCGCTCGACATGCGCGAGGCGATCTACCGCTACCTGGAGATGGGGGACTTCCCCGACCACGAGATCCGCAACCAGGTGATGATGCTGGAGCAGCTCTACGAGAAGCGCTACCAGCGTCCGCTGATGGACAAGGAAGACAGCCTGTTCCGGCTGCTCAACCAGGTGCGCGATTCGGAGTCCGAGTTCGCCGCGACCATCGCGCGGCTGCAGCAGAGCTACGAGCGCCAGTACCGGCCGATGCCGCAGGAAGCGCTGGCCGCGCTCACCGAGCGCCTGCGCCAGCCGGAAGTGGAGGAGCTGGACGTGGCGCAGTGCATCGAGGCGCTGCACTCGCTCTACGAGGACCGCTTCGCGCGACCCTACGCCACCGCGGACCGCGCGCTGCGCGAGCGCATCGAGTCCCTCGCGGCGGAACTCGCCGCGCGCGAAGCCGCACGCCGCGACACCCTCGCGATCATCGCCGGCGAGATCGAACAATCACTGCAGCACGACGAACGGCTGCAGGCGGTGTTGCGGGAGCTCGGCGCGCCAACCGCGTGAATGGTTGCCAATTCGTGCAGGAGCGCGCCATGCGCGCGACATCATCTGTTATGTGTCAGGCCGGGTCCGGCACGCCAAGATCGCGACAGATCTTGCGCGCGAGGTGGTCGTTGATTTCCGTGTGCCGCGGTAAGGCAGAGCGGCGACTCTGATCCGGATTGTGCCACCAGGAGTGCCGACCTCCTTCCCGGAGTAACGAGCACCCGTGCGCTTCCAGGTGCCGGGTTAGATCACGCCGTTTCATACGGCGATCTCGAACTCCTCGTAGCCGCGGCCGGCAGCGCGTATAGCTTCCGAACGATTCAGTTCCAACGCTTCGCGCAGGGTAACCCGAAGCGATTCGATGAGCTCATTGCGGGTTGCCTCCTGACAATTCACGCCCGGAACTTCTTCGATCCAGCCGATCCACCATCCGGCGTCCTGCTTCACGACTGCGGTGTAGCTTGCGCTCATGATCCTTTACCCTCTCGTGCGAGGCTTTAGTCTACCGCAGGGCGCGGATTGCTGACACGCAACGATCGAGCTCAGCCGCGGCGGGCGAGGAGCGACTGCAGGCAGTGTTGCGGGAGCTGTCCCCGTCCAGTTTCAGAGGGTGTCGCAAAACCTCTCACGGCCTCGACCGAAGCGCTGTAGGAGCGCGCCATGCGCGCGATATCGCGGCCATGGGCCGCTCCTACATCCGAGAGCCAGCGTGTTCGTGCGGTCCGAAGGCGTTTTGCGACACCCCCTGAAGCCGAACCTACGGGAGCGCTGCTGTTCGGCTGAAGCCGAACCCACGCAAGTTACGCGAAAACCGCGCGGAACACGTCGTCGTAGCGTGTCGCGAAATGCACCTCGAAGTCCTCGCGCAGGTATTCCGGCAACTCGTCGAAGTCCTTGCGGTTGGCCTCGGGCAACACGAGCTCGCGGATGCCGGCGCGGCGAGCCGCGATCACCTTCTCGCGGATGCCGCCGACCGGCAGCACCTGCCCGGTGAGCGTGAGCTCGCCGGTCATGGCGAGCGGGCGCGCGAGTTTTTCCTTGCGCACCATCGACAGCAGCGCGGTGGCCATGGTGACGCCGGCGCTGGGACCGTCCTTGGGCGTGGCGCCTTCGGGCACGTGCAGATGCACCAGCGACTCGTCGAAGAACTTCGGATCGGCGTCGTAGTCCTTAAGGTGCGACATCACGTAGCTGTAGGCGATCTCCGCGGACTCCTTCATCACCTCGCCGAGCTTGCCGGTGAGCTTGAAGCCGCGATTGAGCGAATGCACGCGCGTGGCCTCCACCGGCAGCGTCGCGCCACCCATCGAGGTCCAGGCGAGGCCGGTGACCACGCCCACGCCGCGCAGCTGCTTCTCCTTCGCGAACACCGGCGCGCCGAGCATCCGCTCGACGTCCTCGCGCCCGATGCGCAGCTTCGCCTTCGGGTCTTCGAGCAGCTTCACCACGCTCTTGCGCACCAGGCTCGCGAGGCGCTTCTCGAGGTTGCGCACGCCGGCCTCGCGCGCGTAGCCGTCGATCACGTGGCGCAGCGCGGCGTCGCCGATGCGCAGGCGCAGCGGCTTCACGCCGGCGCGCTCCAGCAGCCGCGGCCACAGGTGGTTCTTCGCGATGGCGAGCTTCTCCTCGGCGATGTAACCGGCCAGGCGGATCACTTCCATGCGGTCCAGCAGCGGCGCGGGAATGGTGTCGAGCTGGTTCGCGGTGCACACGAACAGCACTTTCGAGAGATCCAGGCGCAGGTCGAGGTAATGGTCGAGGAATTCGGCGTTCTGCTCGGGGTCGAGCGCTTCGAGCAGCGCCGATGCCGGGTCGCCCTGGTAGGAGGCGCCGACCTTGTCGATCTCGTCGAGCATGATCACGGGGTTGGCGACCTTGACCTGCTTCAGCGCCTGCACGAACTTGCCGGGCATCGCGCCGATGTAGGTGCGCCGGTGGCCCTTGATCTCGGCCTCGTCACGCATGCCGCCCAGGCTGAAGCGGTAGAACTCGCGACCCAGCGCGTGCGCGATGGATTTGCCGATCGAGGTCTTGCCCACGCCCGGCGGGCCGACCAGCAGGATGATCGAGCCGCTGATCTCGCCCTTGTACGCACCCACCGCGATGAACTCCAGGATGCGATCCTTCACGTCCTCCAGGCCGTCGTGCTCGCGCTCCAGCACGCCGCGCGCGTGCGCGAGATCGAGCTTGTCCTCGGAATGCACGCCCCACGGCACCGAGGTGGCCCAGTCGAGGTAGTTGCGCGTCACGCCGTACTCGGGCGAGCCGGTCTCGAGGATCGCGAGCTTGTCGAGCTCGTCGCGGATGCGCTCCATCGCGTGCGCGGGCACCTCGAGGCCGGCGAGGCGCGACTCGAACTTCTCGACGTCGGCGCTGCGATCGTCCTTCGACAGCCCCAGTTCCTGCTTGATGACCTTCAGCTGCTCGCGCAGGAAGAACTCGCGCTGGCGCTCGCTCACCGTTTCATTGACCTGGCTGCTGATCTTGTCCTGCAGCCGCGCGACCTCGATCTCCTTCTTCAGCAGCGGCAGCACCATGCGCATGCGCTCCACCACTGGCAATGTTTCCAGCACCTCCTGCAGTTCGCGCCCGCCGGCGCTGGTCAGCGTGGCGGCGAAGTCGGTCAGCGGCGAGGGATCCTCGGGGCTGAAGCGCATCAGGTAGTGCTTCAGGTCCTCGTTGTAGAGCGGGTTGAGCGGCATCAGCTCCTTGATCGCGCCGACCAGCGCCATCGCCCAGGCGCGCGTCTCGTCGTTGCGCTCCAGTTCGTCCTTGGGGTAATCGACCTGCACCACGTACGGCGGCGTGCGGTTGATCCAGCGCCTGATGCGCGCGCGCCCCGCGCCCTGCGCGACGAACTGCACGCGCTTGCCGTCGCCGGAGGCATTCAGCAGGCGCACGGCGCAGCCGACCAGCGGGATGTCCTCGGACTTGATCGAGGTGACGTCGTCGGTGTCGACGAAGAACAGGCCCATCACCTTGTGCTCGGTTTTGGCGACGCGCTGCACCGTGTCGCCCCACGCGGTGGCGTCGGCCATCATCGGCTGGATCTGCGCCGGCATGAACGGGCGTGTCGTCACCGGCATGATGTAGAGGATTTCGGGCAGGGCCTGGCTCGGCAGCACCAGGCTGGTGCTGCCGGGCACGCCGGGGACGGATTCCTTGTCGGTCGTCGGCTGATCGGTCATCGTGTATCTCCGTTGGGCTCATCCGGCATATGGGGCCTGGCGTAGACTAAATCAACCGCCCGCGGCATCGTGGGGTCGGCCTCGGAGAGTGTCGCAGAACTTGCACGGCCTCGACCGACGTGGCGTAGGGGCGGCCCATGGCCGCGATATCGCGCGCATGGCGCGCTCCTACAC
>JAGPES010000332.1 GCA_018057015.1 Pseudomonadales bacterium
CTACCTCGAGGGCGTGAACGACAACCGCGAAGAGATGTACCTGATGCTGCTCATCGCGGCCGCCGGCGCCATCGTGCTGGTCGGCGCGCGCCACATGGTATCGTTCCTGATCGGCCTGGAGCTGATGTCGATCCCGCTCTACGGCATGGTCGGCTACATCTACCGCGACAAGCGCTCCCTGGAAGCCAGCATCAAGTACCTGGTGCTCTCGGCCGCGGCCTCGACCTTCCTGCTGTTCGGCATGGCGCTGGTCTACGCCCGGACCGGCTCGCTGGCGTTCGACTCGCTCGCCGGCGCCGTGCAGATGGGCGCGCCGCTGGTGAGCACTGGCCTGGCGCTGATGCTGGTCGGGATAGCCTTCAAGCTCTCGCTGGCGCCGTTCCACCTGTGGACCCCGGACGTCTACCACGGCGCGCCGGCGCCGGTCGGCGCCTTTCTCGCCACGGTCAGCAAGATCGCGGTGCTGCTGGTACTGCTGCGCTGGTGGAACATGCTCGGGCTGGGCCAGAGCGCGGTGTTCACCACGCTGCTGGCGGCGCTCGCGGCACTGTCGATCCTGGCCGGCAACCTGCTCGCGTTGCAGCAGGCCAACGTCAAGCGCCTGCTCGGCTACTCCTCGATCGCGCATTTCGGTTACGTGCTCGTGGCGATCATCGCGGGCAACGAGCTCAGCGCCGATGCCGTGAAGGTGTACCTGCTGACCTACATGGCCGCCACACTCGGCGCCTTCGGCGTGCTGACGCTGCTGTCCTCGCCCTACCGCGGCGACGACGCCCAGGGGCTGGCGGACCTGCGCGGGCTGTTCTGGCAGCGCCCCTTCCTCGCGGCCGTGCTGACCCTGTCGGTGCTGTCGCTGGCCGGGGTGCCGCTCACGGCGGGCTTCATCGCGAAGTTCTACGTCATCGCCACTGGCGTGAAGGCCGGCCTGTGGTGGCTGATCGCCGCCCTGGTCGCCGGCAGCGCGATCGGGATCTACTTCTACCTGCGCGTCATGGTGACCATGTTCCTGGCCACCCCGGGCAGGCGCCGCCTCGACGCCGCGCGCGACTGGGGCCAGCACTCGGGCGGCATCATGACGATCATGCTCGCGCTGTTCACGCTCGCGGTCGGCCTGTATCCGCAGCCGCTGATCGACCTGCTGCAGTAGGACAAGATCAATAGCGTCCCGTGATGTAGCCTTCGAGCTGCTCGATGTGGTTGCGCTGCTGCGTGATCATGTGCATGACCACGTCGCCGATCGTCACCATGCCGACGAGCTCGTCGTCATCCATGACCGGCAGGTGGCGAATGCGCCGCTCCGTCATCAGCTGCATGCACTCTTCGATCGACTGCTCCGGACACACGGTGATCAACGGCGCGGTCATCAGCTCGCTCACCAGCGTCTTGTGCGCCCGGCGGCCCCGGATGATGCCCTTGCGCGCATAGTCGCGCTCCGAAAACATGCCGACCGGCCGCCCCTCGTCGACCACCACCAGCGCACCGATCTGGTGGCTCGCCAGCAGCGTGACCGCCGAGTAGACCGTGAGCGACACCTCCACGGTGCGCACGCCCGAGGGTTTGGCCGCCAGAATCTGGGTCACGCTGAGCATGGACTGCCTCGCCGAATCGTGGGGAAGGTGGCGGTCATCATGACCCATAGGGTTCGCGGGTGACAAGAACGCGGCGGCCCTTGTCGTCAGAGGTGCGCGGGCCGTAGCATCGGCACCAGGATGGAAACCGCCACGCCCGGCGGCGGCAGCACACGGCACGGAGACGCAGACGATGAGCCAATGCCCGATGCACACGCTGCTGGACTTCGAGCGCTTTCGTCACGGCACGCCACGCGACCTCGTCAACCGCCTGCGCGACGAGCACCGCATCCTGTGGGAAACCGACGACTACTCCGGCGGGCACTGGCTGCTGTTTCGCCAGGAAGACATCGACCACGTGCTGAAGACGCCGGAGCTGTTCACGAACAACTACAGCCCGATCCTCGACGACATGCCGCCGGAGATTCTCGCCGAGCAGCAGCAGAGCATGACGTTCATGGATCCGCCCGTGCACCGCAAGTACCGCTCGCTGGTGGACTACGCGTTCCGCCTGAAGCAGCTCGAGGCACGCAAGCCGCTGATGCGCCGGATTGCGCAGGAAACCGTCGACCGCGTGATCGAGCGCGGCGAGTGCGAGTTCGTGACCGAGATCGCGATGCAGATGCCGATGCGCGTGATGTTCGCGCTGCTCGGCGTGCGCGACGAGGACTTCAGCCGCGTCGTGAGCCTCGTGAACACGCTGGCGCTCGCCGACGACCCGGAGTTCGCCGAGAACCGTGCGCTCGGCTGGCAGGCCTCGATGGACCTGATCGAGTTCGGCACGCAACTGGCCGCCGACCACCGCGCCAGGCCGCGCGACAGCATGACGATGGACGTGATCGCCACCACGATCGACGGACGCGCACTCGACGACCGCGAATTCGGCCGCTTCTTCAACAACCTCGTCGTCGGCGGCCTGGAGACCACGCGCAACACCCTCGCGCTCGGGCTGCACCAGCTCATACTGCACCCCGAGCAGTACCGTCTGCTCGAGCAGGACCCGGGGCTGGTGCCCGGCGCGGTGCAGGAGTTCCTGCGCCACCAGAACACCGTGGTCTACCTGCGCCGCACCGCGACGCGCGACATGGAGTACCTCGGCCAGCAGATCAGGAAGGGCCACAAGCTGGTGTGCATCCTGGGCGCGCCCAACCGCGACCCGGCCCTGTTCCCGGACCCGGATGCCTTCGACATCACGCGCCCCATCGGCAACACGCGCAAGAACTACCGCACCTTCGGCCAGGGACCGCACTACTGCGTGGGCGTGCACCAGGCGCGGCTCAACCTCGAGGTGATGCTGGAGGCGATCGTGCGCTGCATGACGGACTTCCGCCTGCTCGCCGCGCCGCGCCACGCACGCTCGATCTTCATGGACGGCTACAAGGAGATGCGCGTCGGCTTCGCGAGGCGCCCGGCATGAACGACATCGAACAGCGCCTGCGCGCCGTCGAGGACCGACTCGGGATTCTCGACCTCGAAGCCTCCTACGCGCTCGCGTGGGATTTCGGCCGCGCCGGGGAATGGGCGCAGGTATTCACCGCCGACGGCGTCTTCGAGATGATCGCCACCGGCCACGCCCCGCACGTGCGCGTCGCGGGGCACGAGGAGCTGCGCGGCTTCTGCGAGCACATCGGCAGGCAGTGGACCGGCCTGCACTACATGCACCCGCCGAAGCTGGAGATCCACGGCGACGAGGCCTCGTCGATCATCTTCTTCGAGTTCCGCCACGTGCTGCGGCGCGAAGACGGCCACATCCGCCAGGGCAACGTCGGCGGGCACTATCACACCCGCTACGTGCGCACGCCGGCAGGATGGCGCATCGCCGAGCGCGTGGAGAAGGCCGTGTTCGAGAACCTCGGCAACAGCTATCCGATGTGAGAGTCAGCGGCGGCAATGCCGGCTAGCGCAGCAGGATCAGCTGCGGCCGCGCATCCGCACCGCACCACACCAGCGCGTTCTGGCCACAGGCGAGTGCCATCGCGACGGCCTCGTCCAGCGCCATGCCCGCCACGAGCACGCTTTCCTCGCCGCGCCAGTGTCCGCCGGGATCCTCGCCGATGCCGGGAATACAGGCATGACCACGCGCCGCGAGCTCACGCTGCAGTGCATCCTGCGCGCGCCTGTTCTGCCCCTCGTCCCGCGGTTCACCGTGCGGATTCCACGCGCTGAGGAAGGCGGCGCGATCGCAGCGAAGTTGCCGGCAGAGCGCTGCGAGCGCCTCGCTGCGCTCGCCGATACGCAGCGTGAACGGCGCCGCGCCGTGTACGCGGTAGTGGCAGCGCAGGTAGGCCAGCAGGGTCGCTTCGTCGATCGTGCTCACGCTCGGGATTCCGGCTGGATGGTCGTGTGTGGGTCGGCAGTCATGCCGACATCTGCCTTTTGAGCGGCGTGGCGGGTTTGGCTTCGCCAAACCCTTGTCGGGCTGAAGCCCGACCCACAGCGGGATCCGTCCGGCCTACAGCGGGATCGGTTCGACCTGCAGCGAGATCCGCTCGAGCAGCAGATCGGCCGCGGCGTGCGGATCGAGGCGGCAGGCGGCGACATCGGCCAGTACGGCGGCCGCGTCCGGGCGCGCGAGCGCGGCCTCCATGACCTTCTTCGCCGCCGCATCGCGCAGCAGTTTCACGAACACCTGGTGGGCGCGGCGTGCGCGCTGGGCCTCGAAGGCGCCGCTGGCGCGCAGGAATTGCGCGTGGCGTTCGAGCACGTCGACGATCCCGGCCCCGCCCTCGCCGCGCGCCGCGATCGCCTGCAGCACCGGCGGCTTCCA
>JAGPES010000333.1 GCA_018057015.1 Pseudomonadales bacterium
GGCACCTCTTCGTAGAGCCTCGCGATATTGCTGAGCCCGCCGCCGAGCACGATCACGTGCGGGTCGAGCACGTTGATCACCTGCGCCAGCGCGAAGGCGAGTTGCTCGACGTAGAGGTCCAGCGCCGCGCGCGCGATGCGATCGCCGTGCTGTGCCAGCGAGGCAACACTGGCGGCGCCCCGCGGGGCGCCTTGTCCGCATGAATGCGGACCCACAGGTGATGCCGGATCCTGTGGGCCTGAATTCTGTGAGCCTGAATTCTGTGAGCCTTGAGCCTGCAGGCCTGGAGCCTGTGAGTCCGAATTCTGTGGGTCCGAATTTATTCGGACAACTGCTTCGCCGATATGCACCTGTCCGAATAAATTCGGACCCACATCAGAACCCGAATCAGGACCCACATCAGGATCAACATCAGAACCAGGATGGGGATCCACACCGCTCAATTCGCGATAGGTCCGCAGCAACCCCGCACCCGACAACCACGTCTCGACGCAATCGCTGCGACCGCAGTAACAGCTACGTCCCGCCGCCAGAGCGCCACGCGGACCACCGAACAGGTTGTGGCCCCATTCGCCGGCAATCGCGTTCGGGCCCGCGAGCAGCCGGCCGCCGACGCAGATGCCGCCCCCCACGCCAGTACCGAGGATCACCCCGAACACCGTCGCCGCGCCCGCCGCGGCGCCGTCGGTCGCCTCCGACAAGGTGAAGCAGTCGGCGTCGTTGGCGAGGCGCACCTCGCGCCGCAGCCGCGCGCACAGGTCCTCGCGCAACCGTTCGCCGTTCAGCCAGGTGGAATTGCAGTTGCGCATGCGCCCCGACACCGGCGAGGCCGCGCCCGGCGTGCCCACGCCCACGCTGCCGCTATCGCCCAGGTCGGACTCGATGCGCTGCACCAGCGCGGCAATCGCATCGAGCGTGAGGCGGTAATCGGACTGCGGCGCCGGCACGCGCTCGCGCCACAGCGAACGGCCGGCGGCATCGAGCGCGATGCCCTCGATCTTGGTGCCGCCGAGGTCAATGCCAATCCGAAACCCGTTGGTCATTCTCGTACACTACTGTCTGTCGACAACACGCGACAAATTATCGCGGCGGGTTTCCGAGCATGATCGTTCGCGCAGAGTGCACGCGCGCTGATTTACGATTTTATCCTCCGGCTTTCTTTGGGCCAATAGAAGATGCCGGTACGATTCCTTTCCAAGAAGCATCGCCGCCAGGGAAATCGGTGCAAACGGTTCAACTCGATGCCGGGTCGGTGAACGGCATTCATGCCCACTGGTGCCTTGATGAAAATGCATTGGCTTCGGCTGCGCGCCGAAGCCTTGTCGGGCTGAAGCCGGATCCACAGGGGCTGGCTGGCGTTATGTGATTGTACGCGCGTACGCAAAAGCGTACGCTAACGCCTTCTTGATCACTTTCCGGGGCTTCATCCATGCAAACGCTTTCGGCCAGCGAGGCCAGGGCCAATCTGTACCGACTGATCGATGAGGCTGCGGAGTCTCATCAACCGATCGTCATTGCTGGCAAGCGAGCGAACGCAGTTCTGCTGTCTGCCGAGGACTGGGCTTCGATACAGGAGACGCTTCACCTTCTGTCCGTCCCGGGAATGCGCGAGTCGATCAAGGAGGGAATGGGTGAACCGGTTGATGCCTGCAGCAAGGCACTCGACTGGTGAGTTGGCAACTCATCTACACGAAGCAGGCACAGAAGGACGCGCAAAAGCTTGCGTCGTCCGGACTGAAGCCGAAAGCGCAGGAGCTGCTTCGAATCCTCGAGATCGATCCGTTCCGTAACCCGCCACCGTTTGAAAAGTTGGTCGGGGATCTTTCGGGAGCCTGTTCGCGCCGGATCAACATTCAGCACCGGCTCGTTTATCAGGTCTTGGAGGAAGAGCACATCGTGAAGGTACTGCGGTTGTGGACGCACTATGAGTAGTGTGCTGTGGGTCGGCATTTATGCCGACTGGTGCCTTGGTGAAAATGCAGCGGCTTCGGCTGCGCCGAAGCCTTGTCGGGCTGAAGCCCGACCCACAGGGGCGCCGAAGCCTTATCTGCAATCCGATAGCTGGCTATTTGCAATCGACAGTCTGATAAACAATCAAAAACAACAGGCTCATGTTAATTCTGACAGGTAACTTTGTCGGATAGTGTTCTTTGATATCTACAAAAGCGGCCGAGGCGCAAGCAAAACGGATCTGCATCCCCGTCGAGGTCGCCTGACCTTTGTGCCACCGAGGTCGATGCCGATGCGGATCACCGCGGGCGAAACCTCAGAAAATCATCGCCAGCGCGGCGATGAGCACCAGCCACACCAGCAGCGCACGACTGTTGAGGTTCTCGATGGCCTGCAGCTCGCGCGAGCCGCGCGCGACCAGGGCGTCCGTGGTTTCTTCCTCTGCTGGCGCGGCAAGGGCCAGCGCGGCGTTGCCGCAACGCTCCAGCGCCTCGGCGGTCGCGAGCCGGGTCTCGGAGAGCACGCGCTGCCACGCGTAAAGGCAGGCGTCGAAGTCGCCTACCAGCGCGAAGCTGATGCCGGCCAGGCGCGCCGGCAGCCATTCGAGCCAGCGCAGCAGCGCGCTTTCCTCGGCCGCGACAGGCACCGCGTCCAGCGCCGGCTCCGCGACTGCTGCCGCCACCGCATCGTCCACGGCACCGCCCACCGGTTCGACCACCGCAGCCGACGCCGGCTCGGCCGGCACACCGGTTTCGCCGCGCGAGGCCGCATGCTCGAGCACCGCGAGGCGATAGGCCAGCGCGCCGGCCGGGCCCAGGACGACGAACCAGAACAGGACCGCGAACAGCCGTTCGAAATGACGGTAATACAGGCGGCGGCGCGCCAGTTCGTGCAGCGCCTGCGGGTGCACGACGGCTTCCGGTTCCGGCAGCCCGCTGGCCGCTTCGACACTCAGCTGCCGGAACGCAGCCTGGAAATCGCCGCGGCTCCAGCGCTGCAGGTAATCGGTGAGCGCCGCGGCGAGATTGCCCCGCCCCAGCGTATAGAGCAGTACCAGCACGAACAGCGTGAGCTCGGCGAGTCCGAACAGGCGACCGCTGGCCGCGCGTTGCAGCAGGACGACGGCGATCGCGGGCACCAGGATCAGCACGAGCTGGCGCGGGATGCCGCGCAGGCGAGCCACGACCCAGCGCCGGTACACGGCATACCAGCGATCCTGCTGCAGCGGCGCGCTGCCACGCAGCTGGAGGATCCCCAGCGCCACGAGAATTGCCAGAAACTCCACTACAACTCTCCTTCGGTGGTCACCGGCCCAGCTTCAGTCGCTAGCGGCCAACGCCGCGCGGTAATGCGCCCAGTCGAATGCCCTGCCCGGGTCGCTCTTGCGCCCCGGCGCGATGTCGCAGTGCCCGACGATACGCTCCGCGGTGATCGCCGGGTAGGCGCGCATCAGCACACGCGTCACCCGCACCAGCCGCGCGTATTGCGCCTTCGTGTAGGGCCGCTCGTCGGTGCCCTCGAGCTCGATACCGACGCTGAAATCATTGCAGTTCGCGCGCCCCGCGAAGCTCGACTCGCCCGCATGCCAGGCACGAAGCCCGCAGGGCACGAACTGCACCAGGCGCCCGCGCCGGTCGATCAGCAGGTGCGCCGAAACGCGCAGTTCGCGCAGGCGCTCGAAATACGGGTGCATCGTACAGTCCAGGCAATTGAGGAACAATTGCTCGACGAAACCGCCCCCGAAGTGCCCCGGCGGCAGGCTGATGTTGTGGATCACGAGCAGGCTGATCTCGCCCGGCACCGGGCGTTCGCTGGCATTCTGCGAGGGCAAACGCCGCGCGCCGCGCAGCCAGCCGGATTCGATGGGGGGAGCGCTTCGATGTCTCAAGCTGGAGCCCGGGTGCGAATTGACCGGGGTCATTCTACTCGCGCGGTCGGGTCACGGTCGCGGGCATGGCCCGCTCCTACACCGTCCGTGGCGCGGACTCTGCTTTGGTCGCGGGCGTGGCCCGCTCCTGCATCAACCGTGGCGCGGGCTCTGCTTTGGTCGCGGGCGTGGCCCGCTCCTGCATCAACCGTGGCGCGGACTCTGCTTTGGTCGCGGGCGTGGCCCGCTCCTACATCAACCGTGGCGCGAACTCTGCTTTGGTCGCGGGCGTGGCCCGCTCCTACATCGCACGTGGCGCGGACGCTGCTTTGGTCGCGGGCGTGGCCCGCTCCTACATCAACCTTGGCGCGGACTCTGCTGTGGTCGCGGGCATGGCCCGCTCCTGCATCAATCGTGGCGCGGGCTCTGCTTTGGTCGCGGGCGTGGCCTCGGCAAATCGGTGCTTTTTGTAGGAGCGGGCCATGCCCGCGACCGTGCTGCGAAATA
>JAGPES010000334.1 GCA_018057015.1 Pseudomonadales bacterium
CTACACGGTCGTGCCCGCGGAGGTCTACGACGCCGTGATCGGCGGAACCGGTCTCCATGTCTACTGGGCAGAGATCGAGCTACGTCTGGGCGAGGATGGCGGCATGGATCGCTGGTCAGTGCTCTGGTACCGCGACGGCGTACTGCTGACCACGGGCGTGAGCGATGCCGCGCTCACGGTGCAGCGCGCCACAACCGGCGCACCGCTGCTTAACGGCGTGAGCCTGACCGACATCGGCGGCGGCCACTTCTTATACAGCAGCGAGGATACGGACCGGATCGACCTCGGTACGCCATACATCGCCACGGTTTCCGCCACCATCGACGGCGCTACCCGCACCTGGTCAAAGCCCATTGGACGCGACGTATGACCGGTCTGTATGCCAGTCGCCTCTTGCCGCTCTGGGCGCGTGGCGATCGCCGCGACTCCCAGCTACCGCCGGGCCAGTTGCTGACGCGCACCGTCAGCCAGGAGGGCGCCTGGGCGCGCGTGACGTGCACGACGAACCTGACCGGGCCCGTCTACTGGCATTGGTGGGAGGACGGCCGGTACGTCGGCAGCACCCCGGACGGTGTGCGCTTGTTGCATGCTCCGGCCCGCGGCCAACTCAACCTGCGCGTCCGGCCGGTGCGCTGGCGCAGCTATGATGGCCGGCGCGTGGCTGTGCCGGCGTACGACGGCCGCGTCACGGTCGAATGGCTCCGTTCGCCCGGCGGCCAGGTCGAACGCTATCTCGTGCAAGCCAGGCCCGCCGGCGGCGACTGGCAGACATTAGCCAAAGTGCGCGCTACCGGCGCCTGGAGCCAGCGCTGCGTGACGCCGCCGCTGGCCGACGACACGGTCTATGAGCTGCGCGTGGTGGTGGTCGCTCGTGATGGCAGCCAGGGCGTCGCCCTGAACTTGGGCAGCTTCCACAACGTGCGCTACCCCGACCAGGTCGCGCCGGACATTTCCTGGGACCCGGCTACCGGCCGCTTCACGTTCGCGGAGGCGACATGAGAATCGGCGGTCACCTGGTACGGCTACGCAGCGGGGGGGCGGATATCCATTGCCTGGGCGCGCTCGGTGTGCTGTCGGGCGTGCAGATCACGCTGATCGGCGCGCTCAACGGCCCCGGCCGCGGTTACCTCAGCTACCTGGCGGGCGCGGGCCTGAAGTGGAAAGCTCCCGGCGCCCGCAGGTTCGGCGCGGAAGTGGATGTCAGCGCCGGAGGGAAGTACTACGTGCTCGGCGATGATCCCGACCAATGGCTGGCGGTGCGGGTCACGCCCAAGGCGCTCCCGATGTCATACTTCCAGGCCGCGATTGACCTGGTCGAACGCTACAACGTCGCCGCGCCAGACGTCGACGCCGGCGGCCAGCCGGTCACCTACGACCTCGTGGCCGTAAATATGCATGACCAACCCATAGCTGACCTGACGGCCTGGCTGGACCCCGACGTGCCGGCCAATCGCGGCGTGACGCTCACTCCGGCCGGCGGCGCGGCCTGCCAGCCATTCAGCGAGGACGAGGGCCGGGCGCTGTTCGGCGAGCACAACCTGGCGTATCCCGGCGGAGCACTGGTGATCACCTTTACGCGCACGCCCGACAGCACGCCCAGTCCGCGCCGCCGCCTGCGCGGTTGGCTGAGCTGGAACGATGGCGCGGGCGGCCGGGCCCGGGCCGCGTTCTGCGCGCTGTACCGCGTTGCCGGCACGGCGGGCTATGAGCTGTACCGGTCGGATGGAGCCGAGCCGGTCCCCGGCGTGGATGCCCCACTGGCCACCGTGGCGAGCCTGCCCAGCACGCCGGTCGCCTCGTTCACGGGGGACGCCTCGCACCGCCTGGCGATCTGCCGGTGCAACCGTTTCGGCCTGCGTTGCACGCCGCAGACGGTCCAACGAATCGACGTCGCCGACGGCGCCGTCCTGGAGCCGGTTCCGCCCGACCTTCACTCGCTGCGCCTGATCCCGACCGCGCCCGGCAAGGTGCGTGTGCTGGCGCGCGTGCGCCGCACGGCCCGGCCCGCCACCAGGTGCGCGATCTGGTATACGCTGGACGACTCGCCGCCCGGCGCCGGTGAGCCACAGCATCTCGCGATCATCCGCTATAGCGGGCCCGGGCGCTCCGGCATCGTCGTCTGGGACGGTATTCCGCCCCAGCCGAACGGCACGCGGATTCGCGTGGCGGCCCGGGCGCAGCGCGGCACGCGCCGCAGCGACAACGCGCTAAGCTCGGAGTACTGGGTCATACCGACTGGCATAATCGCGCCGGTCAGCCAGCCGCAGGCTATGTGAGGCTCGTCGATGGATTCGAACCTGCAAATTTCGGCGTACGCCGACTTGGCAGCCCTGGAGCGCTTGGGTCAGGTCTGGCTCGAAACCAAGCCGACCTGGGCGGATCAGTGGGAAGAGGACGTGCGTCTCATCCCGCAGGGCTGTACACGCCTGGCGGGCTCGCAGGGAGCCGGCGAGCTGACCTTCAGTTACCGCTATGGTCCGCTGGAATCTCCGCACTGGATGGTCGGCCCGGTCCATTTGCCGAAGATGCCTACACTGCGCGGCCATTGGATCCGCGTCCGCACCCACGTCGGCGGCGCCGACGTCACACTCTGGACGGGCCGCATCACCGAGCCGGTCGAACAGATCCACGGCGACCAGGTCGCGGGCGTTGAGGGCCCGGCCGCGTCCGGAGAGCAGGTCTGGCGCGCGTTGGGGCCGCAGGCGCTGCTGGAGCGCTGCAAGATATCGCGCAGCCTCTGGTCGTTTGTTGACGGCGCCAAGCTGACGGCGCAGTACCTGCCCTGGGTACCCGACTTCAACGGGCGGCGCGGGGAGAAGGGCGTCCTGGGCAACCGGAGCGATGAGATTTGCACTATGGACGGCTGGGAGGCCGGGATATTCGTCTTCGGCGGCCACTCGCTCTGGCGGGCCTCAGACATCGTCCGCTACGTGCTGCGCATGGTTAGCGACTTAGATCCCACCGGCCCGAGATGGGTGCTGACCAGCGAGGCCCTGCTGCGGGATTACAATCCGCACATCGCCGGCCGCGACGTCATGTCGGCCGCCGAGATCATCGCGACCGCCATCAGTCTGGACCGTGGCCTCGATTGGGCCATCAGTGAGCACGGCAACGGCTTTGCGATCACGCCGTTTGTGATAACGGGCCGCGCGGGGATCGCCGTCGGCGGCCAGCCGCTACCGCCCAATGAGAGGGAGGAGCGCATCAACATCAGCGAGGACCGCCGGATGGCGTTCGAGGTCGAATACAGCCAGCGCGAGCGCTACGACAAGATCCGCGTCCTCGGCGATCGCGTCGTCAGCGTCTTCAGCGTCGGCGGCAGGGCTGACAACCTGGCCGGGCAACTCGTGCCGAACTGGACCCAGGCGGCGCAGGCCCAATATGTGGCTGGCCTCGAGGACGGTACCGCCGAGGATAACGACCGGTACCGGCACGGCGATATATTCGCCGCCGTCTTTCAGGAGTTCCGCGTCCAAAACGACTTCGACTTCAACTTCGACGACGGTCACGCCAACATTGTCTTTCGGCCTGACGGATCGGCGGATCCCGGACCGACGCAGTTCCAACGTTTTTTGGTCGGCACGTTGCCGCGGCTGCCGCTGATGCCGTATGTGGACTACCGCACGAACCCGCCCGTCAGTAGCCGGCCCGCGTGGATGCAGCCCGACTATCTACCACTACTGGTCTTCGCGTGGGACGCGGACGAACACAAGTGGCTATGTGTTAACACGCTGGCCGCCGACGGTCTGCGGCCCAACGTCGGCGTGCACGCGCTCGACAACGAGATGGGTGTACGCCTCGCCTCGCACCCGCGGCATCTGTTCGCGCGCGGCGCCTGGAACGATGCCGGCCCCAGCAAATTCGACCCGGACACGCAGGGCGGCTTCTACTCAGGGGCGCTGATTCTCACGTTGGCGATCGAGACCGATCACCGCGTGTCGATGGAGATCGCAGTGCCGCCCGACGTAGCGGCCGGCGACGGTTCGGTCAAAGAGGTGCTGGTCGGCGCGACAAGTGACTCGGGCGAGAGCTCCGTAGAGCTGTGGTGGCTGAGCCGCAATACCGTGCTGGGGGTTAATGAGGCCGGCGAGCTGCTGCGTGCGCCTCCGCAGGGCTATGCGGTGCGTGACGACCGCCCGCGCCTAGAAGAGCTAGCGCGCGGCCTGGTGGCGCGCTATTTGTATGAGCGGGTCCGCGCCTCGCTGACCATACGCGGCAGCATAGAGCCGTGGCAGGGGCACATCGGCGCGCTGCTCGTGGCGGAGGGCGAGCAGGGCGAGCTGGTGGACGTGCAGAGCCCCATCACCGCCGTGCAGTGGGATT
>JAGPES010000335.1 GCA_018057015.1 Pseudomonadales bacterium
GGCAGAGCCGGGGGGGGTTACCCATCTTATTTATCGGTAACGATGGGTTTGCGTACCCGCAAGACCGCCGCTTCACCAAAACCAAAGTGAAACGACAGTTGGACATGCGGTTCGACGAATTCATCGCTATTTCAACAAGCTGCTAGAGACTTGGGTGCGATCGAGCGCGCCTTCGCGGGGCACGGCAGCGCAAGCATAAGCGTCAATTTATCCGCGCGAGTCAATTTCCCACTGAAGCAACTATGGTAGTCGCCCCACTTTGCACCGTCGCCATACGTTGAGCCCGGCCCGGCATGGCGCACGGGATCCCTCAGCCCCCCGACGTGTCCGCGGGCTCATCCACGGACAGCGGTTCGTGCCCGGCCACCGCCGGCGCAGCCCCGCCGGCCCTGGTGCCCGGCAGCAACTCGAAGTCGGGCGTGAAACGCACATGGCGGCGCGCAGCACATCGAAGGGCTCGCGATCGTGCATGGCAATCACCCTGAAACAGCTCGCGCACGCGCGCGCCCTGGCGCATCACCGCAGCTTTCGCGAAGCTGCCGTCGCTTCAGTGCCGGCTGCTGATTGCTCCCTGGAAGGACTCGGTCCGGCGGCTGCTCGACCGCGAGTGTGAACTGGCCGTGGCCGCGCTCGCGGCGCCGGGGCGTCGATCGCTGGCTGACGTCACCGCGTATCCGCTGGCGGCATCCCGGGTGCCCGCGCGCATGGCAGCGGTTTTTGCGGGCTCGGCTAGCGCCGGTGCCGCTGGGCCTGGTCGAGAGACAACTGCGCCCGGGTGAGCTCGTCGCGCTTGACTGGGCTCAGAGGGTGTCCACGAACACCGAGCCGTTCTCGACAGTGACCGGGAACGTGCGCACCGCCTGCGGCTCCTTGCCCATCGCCACCAGCTTCTGGCTCCACTTCGGCAGCGCAATGCCGGCCACGGAATTCACCCAGTCGACATTGGCGCCGGTCCTGACGTCGAAGCTGGAGCCGTGCCACGGGCACGTGATGCTGCCATTGCCGATGGCGCCCTTCTCCATCGACAGGCCGAAGTGCGGACACCTGTTCTCCAGCGCGAAAATCTCGCCCTTCTCCTTGATCAGCAGGATGCGCAGCTGATCGAGCTTCACGCACTTGCTCTTGCCTTCGGCGATTTCATCCACGTGCGCAGCTCTCACTTTCATCACGGCTCCCCTTGGCTGTCATGGGCAAGGGCACATCGCGGGCGACCTGCCCGGCCGCCCGCGCCGGCGCTACTTCGACGCGCGCTTCGCAGGCGCTTTCTTCGCGGGTGCTTTTTTGGCCGGGGCCTTTTTGGCCGGCTTCTTCGCCGGTTTGACGGCCTTGACCACGGCCGCCTCCGCCTTCCTCGCGGTGCGCTTGACGGATGCGATGCCCTTGTCCAGCTTCATGCCGGGCGTCGGTGCCTTGCGTGCTGCAGGCTTTTTCGGGCTCACCGCCTTCTCGACCTTGACGGCGGCCTTCTTCACGCGGCTCGCCGCCGTCTTCACGTTGCGCTTGACCTGCCGCTCGGCCCTGGCCGTGGCGGACTTCACCTCCGCCTTGACGGACTTCGCCTTGCGCTCGACCGCGAGTTCCGCATCGTGCGCTTTCTTCTGGGCAGCACGTGCCCCCTTGTTCACCGCGCGCTTGGCCGCATCGACAGCGTCCCCGATGCGATCCATCAGACCTTTTTGCTTCGTCATTCCGGCCACTCCCCTGTATCAGCAATTTGCTGGCGGTTGATTGTGCATGCCGGAGCACCGGCATACCCGCACAAACAATGGGCAAACGTCTTCACGATTGTCAAGCATCGGCAGTCACAGCCCTGCTAGCGTCCTGCGGACGAGCGCGCAGCATCGCTCATCACCGCCGCGGCATCCTCCGGCAGCAGCAGTCCCTGGCGCAGCAGCGCATCGACACCCGCCCTGACCTTGACGAGATAGCTCAGGCGATTCGGGTACAGCGCATCGAGCGTCCCTTGATCGAACGGGACGACCGAGCCGCTCAACCGGCAGGCCAGGTTGCCGATGGCGAGCAGCGCCGGCGGGAGCCCGGGATCGGCGACATTGGTCGAGAGGTAGGTACCTGTCGGTGCCTCGAGGGCCGGCAGACGCACACCGCCGGTGACGTTGCCGTGCACATCGCGCTGCAGCACTCCCCCGACCTGGTCCATCACCTGGCCCGCCGGCAAACCGCGATTGACTATCTGGTAGAAGTCGCGGAAATCCGCATGGGTCTCCATCCGGGCCCAGAGGGCGTTGAGCACGTGCGAGGCGAACACGGGACCGTCGGCCGTGGTGTTCATCTCGTTGGCGCAGAGATCCTCGAGCCCCAGCGCATCCGGCCCGAGCAGGCCCGCCGGGATCAGCTCTATGCCCTTGTGCACCACGTTGTGCCCCGCGCCCGCGACCTCGAAGTAGCGAAAGGATGGCGTGTCCGGCTGGCGGCCCAGCACATTGAAGTTGAGCGTCTCGAAATCGGTCTGCGTGATCACCTGGTAGACCGGCACGGGCAGGTCGGTGCGCACCAGGGAATCGGGATAGACGAGTCGCGGCGTGCAGTCAGGAAACGCGGGCACACCCGCATCGGCGCAGCGTGGACCGAAGTTTATCGGGCGGGCATGGACATTCGACTGGATGAAATAACCGTCGTTCACCTCGTCGAGGTGGAACGCACTCGCGTACGTGATGACCGAACCTGCCTGCTGCGACTCGCCGGCGTGGAACAGCCTCTCTACCCGGTATGCCTGCGGCAGCGGGTTCTGCGGGTCGTCGCTTTTCAGGAGGTTGGCGATCTGGCTCATCATCTCCCACGCCAGGCCGTTCTCGGGCAGCGACAGCGTCGCATACCGGGATCCGCAGGAGGGCGGAAGCACGCCGAAGACGCGACAGCCACCGGCCAGGAAGTCGATGGCGGTCGTGCTGTTGGTGACGCCGACATAGGTGATGCCGCTGCGCGCGAAATACTCTGCCGACTGGTCCCACACCGGGGCGCCATCGAATCCGGCGGTGGAGTTCCACCACTCGATGACGACGGTACCGTTGAAGGCCTTCGCATCGGCGGGGCGACGCACGATCAGCCGTGTCCGGTACGGCAAGTCCGCCTCGATGGCCACCAGGTCCGTCGGGCCCAGCGGCGGGTTGTGCGCGTAGTTGAACAGCGTCGCGTGGCCCTCGACGAAGAACTCCTCCTCGACGTAGCCCGTGCCCGGCAGGTTCGCGACGAGCCTGGTGCCCGGCACGAAGGCATCGCCCGACTGCGCGACGGGAACCGAAAGGGTCACCGGGTCCGTGGGTCGCGCCTGTGCAAGCTGCGCTCCGCCCGACAGCAGCAGGAGAACCAGGACGAGGAACTGCAAAGCACGCGTGTCATTCATGTCGGCATCGCCTCATGCGCCAGGGAAAGGAACCCGCACCCTTTCGTTTCAGTGCATTACTACATTCAGCGCGAGCGAGCGCAAGCGGTTTTCCATCACGCAGGGCTCCCATTGCGGGCGTTGCGCCAGTTCGAACCAGCGGCAGCGCTCGACGAACACCGCGAGCGCCTCCTCGATGGTGTATCTGGCCATCGCCTGCCCGAGGCAGAAGTGCGCGCCGATGCCGAACGACAGGTGCCACACATCCGGATCCCGCGTGATCCTGAACTCCTCCGGGTCCTGCCAGCGGCGCGGATCCCGATTCGGCGCGTGCAGGGGGATCATGATGGTGTCATTCCTGCGAAAGGAATGACCGAAGGCCTCGAAATCGTGCGCGGCCTTTTGCGGCATCTCGGCAATGCCCGGGTGCATGCGCAGCGTTTCCTCGCACACGCCCCGCTTCCACCTGCCCGGGTCGCTGCGCAACAGCGCCTGCTGCTCCGGATGCAGCGCCAGTTCCAGCAAGCCGGCGTCGAGGGTGGCGGCGGTCGTACTCCCCGACCCGAAGATCGTGGAAAACAGCGTGATCAACTCGGGCATCGAGATCGTGCCGCGCTCGTCGTGCGCCTCGAGCAGGCTGCTGAGCAGATCGTCGCGCGGCTCGCGGCGCCGCTTCTCGTAGAGGGATTCCACGTGGTCCATGACCAAGCGGATGGCGCCATTGGCCTTGTCGCGCATCTGCGGCGTGACGTTCTGCCCGAAGCAGTCCGCCAGGCGCGCGTCGGCAAGCGGCCCCATCGAGCCCATCAGCTCGTCGGCACCGATGCCGAGGAACTCCATCATGACCAGGCGCGGCAACTGCGAGGTGAAGCCGCGCTGGATATCCACGGCACCCGTGCGCGGCAAGCGCTCGATCAACCGAGCTGCGATGCCGCGGATCAACGGCCGCAGGGGCTCCATGTTGCGCCTGGACATCGCG